>JAUHYN010000196.1 GCA_030426505.1 bacterium
AGGCATTGAGCGAGACGTTGCTCGGCGCGCTGCCGCTGGACGAGCCGGCACGTGCGCATTGGTTGGTGACGGTCGCCTTCTGCGCACAGGCCGGCGGGGACGCCGAGCTGGCGAGGATCCAGCGCGATGCCTACCGCGACTTCCGAGACAACTTCGCGCGAGAGATCTGGGACGCGTTGGGCTACGCCGATCAACCCGAGATCCTCACCACCGCCGACACGCTCGGCCGCAGCGACCCGATCCGCTACGGCACCAAGCTCAGGCTGCTCTACGACGACGAGAACCTGTACGTCGCCTTCGAGAACGTCGACGTCGACATCACCGAGCGCTTCAAGAACCGCGACGACCCGATCTACGACCACGAGACGGTCGAGCTCTTCCTGATGCCGAACGTGGTCGCGCCCGCGCTCGGCCCGTACGTGGAGCTGCAGTCGTCGCCCGGCGGCGTCATCTTCGATGCGTCGTTCGATGGCCGGCGCGTCGGGATGAACGTGAAGTTCGACGCGGACCAGACGATCGCGACCACGATCGACGGCACGCTGAACGATCCGGCGCCCGACAAGGGTTGGATCACCGAGTGGGCCGTGCCGTTCAACAAGATCCGCGGTGTCTCGGCCGCCCCGAAACCGGGCGACGAGTGGCGCATGAACGCCTTCCGCATCGAGAAGTTCCGGCAGGACGGCAAGCTCGGCGGCGAGTACTCCGCCTGGTCCCCTCCGAAGATCGGCGACTTTCACAACGTGGTGCGCTTCGGCAGGATGAAGTTCGGGTCCTGATGCCGTCCGGTCGCTACGAGCTGTTGTTCCTCGCCTGCGCGGGTACCGCGTGCGCGACGCCGCCCCCCGCGGCGACGCCGCCGCCGGCGCCCTCCCCCGCGATGAGCGAAGCGATCCGCGCCGCGCAGCCCGCGGCGACGCCCGTCGTCGCGGAGGCCGAGCCCGTCGATCCGATCGAGCGCGGCGAGCTGCCGTGGTGGCACGCGCTGCGCGCCGGCGTGTACCGGTATGGGGATCGGACCGTCGTCCTCGGCGTGGGCCGCGCGACGGATCACCACCACATCGCCGAGGGCTACATGAAGGCGCGCGTCACGGCGCGGCTCGCGGTGCGCAAAGCGGCCGAGCCCGTGCACTTCGACGGCACGATGCCCGAGCCGCGCATGATCGATCTGTTCATCACGCGCGAGCAGAAGTTCTTGTCGCTGTACGTCCTCGAGGTCCCCGCGGCCGCCACGGTCCCGGACACCCTGAAGACCGTCGCGCCGCCGCCGCACCTCGCGGGCGCGGGACGACGCCGCGTCGGTCGCCACGTCTACGATGGGGAGGAGCACCTGTATCTCGAGTGCGAGATCGAGGGCCCCATCGCCAACCCCGACTGGGGACGCTCGAAGGCCTCGGCTTCGCTGTGGCCACAGGAAAGGTAATACGCATGCGTGCGCTCAGTTTGCTGTTCGGCCTCGCGGTCGTCCTGACCGGCTGCAAGACGGACGACGTCCCGACCGCGGACGACATCTTCGCCAACCTCGATCGTCACCTCGGCAAGCGCGTGACGTTCAAGACCAAGCTCCGCAGCGGCGCGCGCTGCCGCGTCGGCGAACAAGGCGAGTTCAAGACCTACTGCGGCGACTGCCAATACTGCCGCGGCCCCGTCGTCGTCGGCACCGCGCTGAAGACGAAGGAGGAGGGCCTCGACGACTGGCCGATGATCCTCGCCGGCGCCCACGCCGGCCAGGACATCCGCTGCGAAGGGCCCCTCAACGAGGTCGAGTGCCGCCCGTTCGACCTCGACAAGACCTACGTCATCCGCGGCCGCCTCGAGAACCAACACCCGCCGCGCCTGATCGTGCAGGAGTTCTGGGAAGCCGAAGAGGAAGAGTAGCGCTCAGCGCGGGTTCACGATCCCGTACGACAGCCGCGCGAAGTCGTGGTCGACGCGCGCGCCGACCACCCGCCAATCCGAGCAGCTGCGGTGGAGCGCGGTGCCGATCGTCACCGCCTGACACGCGCCCGGCGCCCCGGCGTACACCACGTCGAGCCGCTCGTCGGTCAACGCGTAGAACGCGCCGTCGTCCTGCGAGCGCGCGTGACGGTACGTGCCCGGCGTGTCGAGCACCACCTGCACCGGCACCTCGCAGCCCGCGTCGCGGAAGTACGTGCGCGAGACCGAGTACGCCCGCGGGGCGCAGACCGTCTCGCGCTCGAGTTCCATCGGCGCGCACTCGAAGCCGTACTCGCGATCGTAGAAGCGCGCGGCGTTGCGGTGGACGACGCCGCTGCGCGCGGTCGCCGCGTGCCGCGCGACGAGGCGGCCCTCGCCCTCTTCGACCCACTCGAGCGCCGGGAGCACCGCGCGCGGATCGACGACGCGTCCCGCCTTGGCGCCGACGACCGTGTTGATGCCGAAGATCTCCCCCTGCTCGGGCACCGGTATATCTTCAATGGATCGGCAGGTACCGTCGGGTTCGTAGCGGAAGTACGCCTCGTCCTCGTCGAGCGTGCGACCCACCTCCACGAGCTCGGGGAGCGCGCAGAGGTCGAGCGTCACCCACGCGTGGGCGCTCGACACGGGCGTGCTCAGGCCGAAGTCCGCGAGGCTGATCGCGACGTCGTCGCCCGAGCACTGCGCGTCCTCGTACGCAACGATGAACGCGTACGCGTTCGGCCCGCACACCGGATCGTCACCGTACGACTGGACGCTGCACGGCCGACCCCAGCGACGATCCTCGAGGCCGCCGAACACCTCCGACCCGTCGTCGGCGACGTACGTGATGCGATCGATCCCGTCGGACATCGGTTCGCGCCGCGGCGTCACCGCAGCGAACAGGCGCGGCTCGGTGCGGGTGATTCGACGCTGGACCGCGAAGAGCCCGGGGGAGTGGCCGGGGATGTTGAGCACGCCGCCGCTCGCGCCGCCGGCCGAACTGAGCGGCTGGCCTCTCACGGCCTGACACGCGCCGTCCCCGTTCTTGGTGTAGACCTCGCCCTCGAAGCGCTCACCGACTTCGTACACGGTGGCGCCGAGGCCTTCGGGCGAATCGATGGTGATGAACTGAGGGGCCTCTTCGCTCCCGAACGCGGCGAGCGGGGTCGAACACTCCGCGTCGGCGTAGGTCAGGCCGTAGTGCGTCCACGGCAGACAGCGCAGGCGCCCGAACTCATCGGCCGCGACGGAGCACTCCAGATCGAGGACGCGGTCGCGCGTCCGCGCGATGTGGATCGCGCCCTCGCCGTCCGAGTAACCGACGGACACGAGCCGCCCCGTGACCAGGCCGAAGCCGCCCTCCCCGCAGCCGGCGAGGGCCGCCGCGATGCCGACCCCGGTCGCAATGGTGAGCGCAGAACTCTGACCCAATCGCATGATCGGTTCGGATTATCGGGGCGCGCGCCGAGGTGTTGCTCGTTTTTTCGCGAGCGCGGTCAGCCCTCGGCGTAAGCGGCGTCGATCAGGCGCCTTACGTCGAGATCGATCTCGCCGGCGTACCCGAGCACGAGCGACTTCTGCGAGCGCGCCGGGCCCTTCAGTCGCTTGCGGGGATCGAAGAGCCGGTCACCCGCCGGGAACGCGACGATCACGTGCGCCTCGCTCGGGATGAGGCGCACGAAGCCGCGGTCGCTGCCGGGCTCCTCTCTCGTGAACACCAACTCGCGCCCGTCGATCCACGCGGTGACATCGCGGCCCTGCCCCATCGCCATGTCGTACAGCGCGCTGATCAGCTTGATGGTGTCGAGGTGCCAGCCCTCCAGGTAGCGACCGATCTCCGGGTTCATGAGCGGCGCCGAGCATACGCCGAGCGCCCGGATCCCCAAATGTCCCGCCCTCGCGAAGTCGGTGGCGCGCTTGGGCGGCGCCGGGGCGTTGCGGGCGCGGACCCGAGTCGCTAACGACCGATCCCATGTGGCCGTTCGGGAAGAAGAAGAAGCAGCCCACCTCGAAGGTGACCGCGAATGCCGACGGGTCGAAGACGTTCGAGATGAGCTTCGAGCTCACCGGCCCGCCGCGGCCGGTGGAGAACGCCGTCATCGAAGCGTTCGACGAAGCGTTGGCCGCGCTCGGCGGCAAAGTCATGCACGCGATCGATCCGTCGCGGCTCGTCGGCTTCGAGGACGGCGGGCCGCCGGTGTGGAGCGTCGGCTTCGTCGACGTCGGCGGCGCGCGCCCGCACCGGCACCTCATGACGTACGGCTTCAGCCACGCGCTGTCGCCCGAACCGATCCGCGAGGGGATCCGACACGAGTACTCACTCGCCGTCGACGCCGGCACGCCGCCCGACCCGTGGGCGGACGCCCTGCTCCGCCACATCGCGCGCTACGTGTTGAAGAACGGCAACGACCTCGAGGTCGGCCAGGTGCTCCCGTGCTACGCGCCGATCACGTACATCCCGTTCCAACCGAAGGACCACGCGATGATGCCGCACTCGCCGCTCGTCGCATTGGTCGTCACGGACGATCCGGTGCTCTCGACGATCGAGACGCCGCGCGGCGTGGTCGAAGTGCGGCGGCTGGTCGGCGTCCACGCGGACGAGTACGACCGCATCGAGACGTGGTCGGCGGGCGGCTTCGCGGAGGAGCTCGCGAAGCGTGACCCGCTTCTCCTCACCGACTCCGGTCGCGCGAGCCTGATGGAGGACGCCACCGCGCGCGAGGTGATCGATCGGCGCGCACACGAAGAGGGATCGACGAACCCGGTCATCGTTTCGGATATGTACTGGGAGGACAACGGCTCCGAGCTCGTGATCGAGTTCCCCGGCGGAGCCGACGCCGCGAAGCTCCTCGCCGCGCTGCACGGTCACCTCGACTTCGGCCAACCGCTCCTCGTCGCCACGCGCACGACGCCGCCGATCACCTTCACACCGGCCGACGCGTTCGACATCAACTGGTCGCCCGACGGCCTGCACATCGAGGGGCGCCTCGACGAGCCGAACCTCGCGCGCATCGTGAGCTTCATCCGCCCGGACGCGCCCGGCAGCGTGGTGAGGCTCCCGTTGAAGTCGTAGCGAGCGCGCTCAGAAGCGCATCGATACGCCGATGAGCGGCGCGCCGACGTCGTACGTGCCGCCTTGGAAGACGAACCACCGGTGGACGTACCCGATCTGTAGATTCACGGTCGCGCTCGGTTCGCCGAGATACACGCCGCCGCCGACGCCGTAGAACCACGCCGAGAGATCTTCCACGAAGCGCCGCCCCACTTCGCCGATCACGAACGGCGTGAACGTGCCGGGGAGCGGCGGCGTGAGCGTGAGCGTCCCCGCGACTTCGCCGCCCACGAAGTCACCCGCGATCAGCTGCGCGCGCACGCCGGGGAGCACGCCGGTGAAGACGGCGTAACCGAAGCCGGCGCCGATAATGAAGGTGGTGGTGCTGCCGATACCCGCGCCGAGGATGCCGGACGCCGCGATCGTGCCCTGCGGGTTGCGGTACGGCGACGGCGGGTCGGCGTACTCGGTCTCGTCATACGCGCGCGGCGCGGATCCGGGCTCGTCTTCTTGCGCGATCGCGGGTGCGCTGGCGCACATCACCGCGAGCGCGACCGCGAGTTGCCGAGCCGTGAAAGCCACGTGGTATTCTACTCGGGACGGCGATGTTCCGGGTACGTCCATCTCTCTTCTCCGCGGTCGTGATCGCGGCCCTCGCGGCGCCCCAGATCGCGGCGGCGTGTACGCTCAAGAAGGCGGACTCGGCGAAGGGCGCTTCGCTCGTCGTCTACTTCACGAAGTTCGCGAAAGAGGACAAGACCGGCGGCAAGTACAAGCGCTGCCGCATCGTCACCGACGCGCAGCCCGGGACGAAGACCTTCCACATCACCCCGTTCCGTCAGGACGCGAACGTGGTGGTGCTGCGCGCGAACTGGCCCCGCTGAGCTTCGGCCGCTGGTCAGCGCCGCGGGCGCCGCGCGCGTTGGGGCACGCCGAGCTTCAGCCGCTCGTCAGCGCCGCCGTGCCGGTGTCGCGGGCGGGCGCGGCGCGGCCGCCGGGCGTCGTGATGAACCGGCCGCCATTGCGCTCCGGCGTGAAGCGCACCTCGTAGTCGACCGAGCCCGCGTTCTGGCCGATCGGCACCGGGAGGTTGATGCGGACCGGCGCGAGGAACCGCGTGTAGCCGCTGCGTGCGGCGCCGTTGCCGGGGAGGGGCTCGCTCGCCTCCACGACGATCGGCGCAGGCAGCGCGCCGCGCGCGGGCAGCTCACCCGGCGCATCGCCGACGGTGGACGTGCCGTTCAGGTCGAGCGCGACCCACAGCTCGAGGCGGAACGCCGGGTTCGCGCCCGCCGCGCCGACCGGGGCCGAGACGACGACGACGAAGTCGTCCTGACCGCTGCCCCACTGTCCGTCGAGGTTGCCGTCGTTGAAGGTGGCGAGGACCTCGATCGGGTCCTGTCGGTTGTCCTCCACGAAGAACGGCGCGGCGACGTCCACGATCTGCAGCGGGTTCGAGTCGAGCGACTGTACGCGCAGCGCGAGGTTGTACTCCTGGCCGCGCGAGAGCGGGTCCGCGGAGGTGATCGTGACGACGTTGCCCAGCGCGCTCACCACGAACGAAGTCGTCAACGACGACGTCCCCATCTCGTTGCGCAGCTCGACCAACAGGCTCTCGCGATCGATCGGCGCCGAGAACACCACGCGCGCCGGCGCGCCGTCCGCGATGATCGCGGGCGCGGTGCTCCCGCCGAGGAAGCCCGTCACGTTCGAAGCGATGATCCTGAGGTTCCCGTCGCCGGGCGCGTCCAACACGATGAGCTCGGGGAGCGCCTGGTCGCGCACGGCGTCGCCGCCGACGAGGACGGTCGTGCCGTCGAGGTCCGGGACGTCGTCGCCGTCGAGGTCGACCGGCGCGACGTGGATGGAGAGGCCACTCGATCCGCGGTGACGCGGCGGCAACGCGCGGACGTCCGGCAGCCCGGCGATCGAGGCGCGCCCGTCCATGTCGGTCATCGCGGTCGCGTGCGCGGCGCCGCGCGCGCTGTCCGCCACGAGGTGCGACAGGTTCGACTCCGCGGTGATCATCGCGCCCGGTACCGGCGCGCCTTCGCGCGAGACCACCAGCACGTCGAACGAACCGGTGGTCGGGAGCAACGCGACCGGGCCGATGTAGACCGCGCCGTTGATCGTCGGGAAGTTGCCGGCGCTGTCGTCGATCGCGAGGCCGGTGAAGCTGGCGCGCGTGTAGCCGTCTTTCTCGATCACGATCGAGAACGCCGCGCCCGCCGCGATCGGTCCGAACTCGAACGCGCCCTCCGCGGGGGTCGCGACCGGCTCGGCGTCGATGCCACCGCCGATCAGGCGGACCGTCGCCTCCGAGAGGGGGCGGTTGGTGGCGGCGTCCCACACCTCGCCCGCGACGTAGCCCTGCGGGCGGGTCGGGGCCACGACAGTGACGTTGTTCGGATCGAGGACGCCGTCGGCGATGCCGTCGTTGTTGGCGTCCGCCGGGTCGTCCGAGGAGCAGGCGACCGCGGCGAGGAGGCACGCGGCGGCGATCGGGCGCAGGAGCGAGGACATGGCCGCGGAGCCTATCCATTCTCGTGGAAGACGTGAAGCGATTCGGACCCCGTGAAGCGTTCGGCGGCCCGTGCTACAACCCGCCGAGATGCGCCGGCCGGAGATCTTCGGCAAATACCAGATGCTGACCCGTATCGCCTCCGGCGGCATGGCGGAGGTCTGGCTCGCGCGATCGTCGTCGATCGGTGGTTTCGAGAAGCTCCTCGCGATCAAGCGGATGCACCCCAGCCTGAGCAAGAACCAAGCGTTCATCTCGATGTTCATCGACGAGGCGAAGCTCACCGTCCGCCTCTCCCACCCCAACATCGTGCAGGTCTTCGACTTCGGGCGGGTCGACGAGGACTACTTCATGGCGATGGAGTACGTGGAAGGCGTCGATCTGGCGATGCTCGCCAAGCGCGCCCGACGCAAGGGTGAGCCCATCCCCGTCGACCTCACCCTGTTCATCCTCAAGAGCGTCTTCGACGGCCTCGCGTTCGCCCACACCCGCGAGGACGGGACGATCCACCGCGACGTCAGCCCGCAGAACGTCCTCGTCTCGTTCGACGGTCACGTGAAGGTGAGCGACTTCGGCATCGCCAAGGCCGCCTCCCAGGTCGGCGACGGCGAGGCCGGCGAGGTCTTCGGCAAGCTCGCGTACGTGTCGCCCGAGCAGTGCCGCGGCGAAGCGGTCGACGCCACCACGGACATCTGGGCGGCCGGCGTGATCCTCCACGAGCTGCTCACCAACCAGCGCCTCTTCGCGCGCAACAACGACTACCAGACGATGGAGGCGGTCGAGGACGGCGAGATCCCCCCGCCGAGCTCGCTCAACCCGGACGTCCCGAAGGCGCTCGACGAGCTCGTCCTCTCGACCCTCGCGCGCGACGCGACGAACCGACTGCAGTCCGCGCGCGAAGGCGCCGAGACCCTCGCGGTCCTGCTGAGCAAACACTTCCCGCGCACGTCGCAGTACGCGCTGCAGGACGGCCTGGTCACGATGTTCGACGGGAAGCTCCCGCGGCTCGTCCCCCAGATGCGCCCGCATGATCCGGAGGAAGTGCGCGAGCCGACCCGCGACCACCGCCCGCCGGTCAGCCTGCGCCACGGCAACACGAAGCCGGTCGGCCAACACACCGCGGCGGAGATCGCGCTGGTCGCGCTGCGCCGCGATCACCAGATCCGTCGCGACAGCGGCTGGACCACCGAGCAGACGAAAGCGTCCGTGCTCCCGGGCGAAATGGTCGCCGCGGAAGCGAACGACGCCGCGGCGCGCCGCGTGTCGATGACGACCGAAGTGCCGCTGTTCGAGGACACGCTGCCGGGCGTCTCGATCCCGCCGCACGAAGTCGAGATCGCGCGCCTCAAGAAGCGGTTCATGGACGATCCGAGTCTATGGACGCTCGTCGACATCGGCGACGCCTGGGAGAACGGCGGCGAACACGCGCGCGCGCTCGGCGCGTACAAACTCGCGGCGGCGAAGTTCGCGCAACGCGGCTTGCTCGCGCAGGCGGCGACGATCTACCGCCACCTCCTCGAGAAGTCGGAGCTGGACGAGGCGATCCGCGAGGAGATCAAGCGGCTCCCCGCGCTCCAAGGGATGCCGGACGCCGACCTGTTGCTCGAGATCTTCGACCCGGCCGACGAGGCGGCGGACTTCTCGGACTACCACGGCATCTTCGAGAAGAACGAACACGCGGTCGACGTGATCGGAGAGTCGCCGATCCTGTCGTCGCTCAACTCGGAGCTGTTCGTGAACGTCGTGCTCGCGTTGGAGCTCAAGCGCTTCAAGGCCGGCGACATGATCGTGCGCGAGGGCGAGGAAGGTGACGCCTTCTTCATGCTCGGGCGCGGGCGCGTCGTGGTCTCCGCGAAGAACTTCGAGGGGCACAAGATCTACCTGACGTCGCTGTCGGACGGTGACTGCTTCGGCGAGCAGAGCTACTTCACCGGCGAGCCGCGCAGCGCGACGATCGAAGCGCTCGAGGACGCCGTAGTGCTCGAGGCGTCACGCACGGTGCTCAACCGCGTGGTGCAGGACCACCCGACGGTGCGCGAGTCGCTTCGGCGGTTCTACAAGGAGCGCCTCGCGGCGTCGCTGCTCGCGAAGTCACCGCTGTTCGGACACCTCGGGACGAAGGCGCGCAAGGAGCTCGCGGAGCGCTTCACGTTCGAGACGTATATGGGCGGCGACCTCGTCATCCGCGAGGGCGACCACTCCGACGCCGTCTACGCGATCAAGAGCGGCACCGTGCGGGTCTACGCCGGTAACGACGAGGAGCCGATCCCGCTCGCCGAGCTCGGCGCGGGCGAGATCTTCGGAGAGATCGCCGCGATCGAGGGCTCGCGCCGCACGGCGAGCGTGCGGGCGGTCGACGAGTGCGAGCTCTTGCGGCTCGAGGCGACCGAGCTCAACGCGATGTTGGCGCGGAACATCGAGATCCGCCGGATGATCGAACAGAAGATCGAGGAGCGCTCCGAGGAGAAGCTCCAGAAGATCATCGACTCCACGAGCTGACCTTTCGCGTCACCGCACTCGCGGATCGCGTCACGCGCTTCACATTTCGACAGCATCCGCCAGTGAAGTGGAAACAAGCGGGTGTTAGCGTCCGCGGCATCTCGATGCGCGCTGACAGACTGCTGATCGTTTCAGCCACGTTGTCGCTGCTCGCCGCCGGCCCGGCCTGGGCCGAGGAGGCCGAGCCCTTCGCCTTCGGATACGAGTCCGAGCTGTTCGTCCTCGGCGGCGTGTCCGGCGGCGGGTCGTTCGGCTCGCCGGGGGGAGGCGGGTTCATCGGCTACGAGCTCTCCGCGGTCTGGCTGAAGCAGGCGGCCTGGGGTGGCC
>JAUHYN010001359.1 GCA_030426505.1 bacterium
CACTACGAGCGCTTCACCTCGGCGCGCATGTCGCGCGGCAACAACTACACCACCGGCCAGATCTACTTCTCCGTCATCCAAAAGGAGCGGCGGGGTGAGTACCTCGGTGGCACCGTCCAGGTGATCCCGCACATCACCGACGAGATCAAAGGCTGCATCCGCTCCGCCGCGGACGAATGCGACATCCTGTTCACCGAGATCGGCGGCACCGTCGGCGACATCGAGAGCCTGCCCTTCCTCGAGGCGATTCGGCAGATGCGCGCCGACGTCGGCGAGGAGAACATCTGCTACATCCACGCCACCCTCGTGCCCTACATCGCGGCGGCCGGTGAGCTGAAGACGAAGCCGACGCAGCACTCCGTCCGCGAGCTGCGCGCGATCGGCATCCAGCCCGACATCCTCATCTGCCGCTCCGATCGCGCGATCGAGCCGGAGATCAAGGGCAAGATCGCGCGCTTCTGCAACGTCGACCCGCGCGACGTCATCGCCGCGCCCGACTCCTCGACCATCTACGAAGTGCCGCTCGGCCTGCACGCCGAGGGCGCCGACCAGCGTGTGCTCGACCGGCTGAACATCTGGGCCGGCGCGCCGCGGCTCGACAAGTGGGAGCGCCTCGTCGACGCGATCCACAACCCGCGACACGAGGTCCGCATCGCGATCGTCGGCAAGTACGTCGACCTCGAAGACTCCTACAAGAGCCTGAACGAGGCGCTGCGCCACGGCGGCTACCACCACGGCGCGCGCGTCCGCCTGTCGTTCGTCGACGCCGAGCAGATCGAGACCGAGGGCGTCGAGTCGCTCGTCGGCGACGCGGACGCGATCCTCGTCCCCGGCGGCTTCGGCAAGCGCGGCACCGAGGGCAAGATCGAGGCGATCCGCTACGCCCGTGAGAACGGCATTCCCTTCTTCGGGATTTGCCTCGGCATGCAGCTCGCTGCGGTCGAGTTCGCGCGCAACGTCGCCGGCCTCGAGGGCGCGCACAGCGCCGAGTTTGCCAACGACGCCAAGCACGCGATCATCGACCTGATGTCGGATCAGGAAGACGTGGTCGACAAGGGCGGCACCATGCGTCTCGGCGCCTACCCGTGCACGCTCGAGCGCGAGTCGCTCGCCGCGCGCGTCTACGGCGCGTCCGACATCTCCGAGCGCCACCGCCACCGCTTCGAGTTCGCCAACAAGTACCGCGAGCCGCTCACGGAGGCCGGCCTCGTCCTCAGCGGGCAGAGCCCGGACGGGACGCTGGTGGAGATTATCGAGCTCCGCGACCACCCGTGGTTCCTCGGCTGCCAGTTCCACCCCGAGTTCAAGTCGCGTCCGACCGCGCCGCACCCGCTCTTCGCCTCGTTCGTCGAGGCGGCGTTGCAGGTCGCAGCTGCGCGTGACGCGGACGCCGAGCAGAAGGGCGCCTGAGCGCGGTCGAGGGTGAGCGAGACGGGTACGCAGTCCCCCAGCGAAGCGGCTGGGGAGGGCAGGGTGATCGACGCGGCTGAGCTCGCGGCGCTCTTCGCCGCCGTAGGGCTCGAGCCCGGCCAGCTCTCTGAGGACGCGCGCGTGTTCATGGTCAGCGACCTCGAGCGCCGCGTGAACGGCGCGCTTCGCATGGTCGAGCGCGCCGGCGCCGCACCCGAGCCGTTGGAGCGCTTCGGTGCGTATGGGGCCGCGGACCTGGACGGCGACGCGGTGGACACGCCCTCGACCCACGCGCCGGTGCGACACCCCCTGCTCGACGCGCGGACCGGGGGCGACGGTGCGCGGCTGCGCGTCCCGAAGAAGGCGCGCGGATGAGCGACGCTCCCGGGGCGATCCTCGTCCGTGCCGAAGGCGACGCATCCGACGGCGCGACGGTCTGGATCAAGGACTGCATCGCCACGCGCGACATGGACACGACGGCCGGCTCGGAGATGCTCCGGGGGCACCGGCCGAGCATGGACGCGACCGTCGTACGGCGGCTACGCGACGCGGGCTGGCACGTCGCGGGGAAGGTCGCGCTCGACGAGTTCGCGATGGGCACGTCGGGCCGAGACTGCGCGTTCGGGCCGGTGGAGAACCCGGCGGCGCCCGGTCGGGTGATCGGCGGCTCGAGCAGCGGCTCCGCG
>JAUHYN010000197.1 GCA_030426505.1 bacterium
GTGATCGGGAACGACCGCACGCTCACGGTCGACATCACGACGGACGACATCGCGACCGCCGCCTACGTCGAGATCGACGGCGGCACCTTCGCGGTCCCCGGCGCGACGCGCGCGACCGGCACGCCGGACGGCCTGTACGACGGCTTCTACCCGATGACCGCCGGCACCAACGCCTTCTCGGCGCAGCTCGATCTCACCGGCCTCGCCCCCGGCGTCCACCTGCTGCGGGTGCGCGTCGCGACCGGCGCCGGGCCGTCGTTCTACTCAGAAGAGACCGCTTACTTCTCCGTGGTGCAGATGGGGCCGCGCCCGGACGGCGGCGTGATCGACGCGGGCGGCGTCGACGGTGGCACCGGCCGCGACGGCGGCGTGGTGCGCGACGGCGGCCTCGACCTCGACCCGGATCCGGACCGCGACGGGACCGGGAACGACGTGGACGTCTGCCCCACCATCGCCGACCCCGACCAAGCGGACTTCGACGGCGACGGCGCGGGCGACGCCTGTGACCTCTGCCCGCTCACGGCGCCGGGGACCACCGTGGACGCGGAGGGCTGCCCGATCATCTCGGACGACTTCCGCGCCGAGCTCGACGCCATCGTCGAGCGCATCCTGAACGAAGAGTTCGACGCCGCGTACGACGTGAACCTCGACGGCGTCATCGACGTTCGTGACTTCACCAGTCGCATCGCGCAGGGAGGTGCACGATGAAACGGTTCGTCTGGGTCGCGCTGCTCGCGCTGACCGCGTGCAAGGGCGGCAGCACCGAAGAGCCCGCGACGGCGCGCCTCGAGCTCGTCCGCCAGGGCGGCGACCGCGTGGCGGTCCAGCTCCAGAACGCGCCCGCCAGCGTGCGCGCGGTGCAGGTCGTGCTGAAGGTCGACGGCGGGGCGTTCACGTTCGACGACGCGCGCGCGCCGACCGGCCTCCCGCTCGACACCGTCCGCGTCCGCGAGGCCGGCGCCAACCGCGCGGTGCTCTTCGCCGGCGACAAGCGCGGCGTGGGCCTGCCGGCCTTCGGCGCGGTCGCGACGTTCCGACTCCTCGGCGACGGCACCGAGGGGCGCCTCGCGATCGAGGCGGCGACGGTCGCCGACGTCGACGGCCGCAGCGTCACGATCGACAAGAGCGCGACGCTGGTCGTTCGCTGACACAGCCTGCAGAAGCTCTCAGCGACCAGCGGGCAGCAGGCAGCTCCTCGGTGCGACTCTTCAGCGCCTGATGCGCTCGGGAGATCTTGCTGCGGACTGGAAGCTATTTGCTGCGAGCTCCTAGTCACCTGCGTCAGTGATTCCTCACGTATCTCGCGGCCGCTTTTCGCGCCTGCTGCCCGCGCCGCCTTCGGCTCTCGTCGGTTGCGTACGCCCGGTATGCGCCCTCCTCACGCGGGCACCAGGCACGAAACTCGACTCGCGATATACGCAAGGAATCACTGACACAGGTGACTAGGCGGTGACGTCGAGGAGCTCGCGCACCGTGCGGAGCAGGGCGTCGACCTCGAACGGCTTCGGGAGCAGCGGCGCGCGTGTGTCTTCGAGGAAGCGAGCCGTGAGCTCTTCGGCGCCGTAGCCGCTCACGAACAAGATCGGGAGCTCCGGTTTCAACGCGCGGATGCGCTCGAACGCCTCGCGCCCGCCCATCACCGGCATCACGGCGTCGAGGATCACGAGGTCGAATGGGACGCTCGCCACCGCGTCGACCGCGGCCGCTCCGTTGGGGACGGCGGTGATCGCGTAGCCGGCGCGTTCGAGCACGCGTTGGACCACGCGGCGCACGTGCTCCTGGTCGTCGGCGAGGAGGACCCGCTCGTCGCCGCGCGGCCGGGCGCGCGGCGCCGGGGCCGCTGTGTCCGCGACGCGGTCTTCGCCCTCGGGGAGGTACATCGAGAAGGTCGCGCCGGCGCCGACCGCAGACTCGGCGTGCAGGAAGCCGCCGTGTTGCTCCACGATCCCTCGGCTCACCGCGAGCCCGAGGCCCGAGCCCACGCCCTCGGGCTTCGTCGTGAAGAACGGCTCGAAGATGCGGGCGATGACCTCACTCGTCATGCCGACGCCGCTGTCGGTGACCCGGACGAGGACGTAGCGCCCCGCGCGCGCCCACGGGTGTTCGCGGACGAAGTCGTCGTCGATGTCGACGCGGTCGCTCGCGATCTCGAGGCGGCCGCCCTCGGGCATCGCGTCGCGCGCGTTGAGGCAGAGGTTCACGAGGACCTGTTCGAGTTGTCCGCGGTCGGCCATCAGCGCGGGGAGGGCGGGCGCGCGGGACAGGTCGATCGTGATCGTCGCGGGGACGACGCGGCGGAGCATGCTCACGACCGACTTCAGGACGTCGTTCGGATCCACGGGGGCGAGGCGGAGCGCTTGGCGTCGGCCGAGCGCGAGGAGGCGCGTCGTGAGTGCGGAGGCGCGTTGGGCGGCCTCCTCGATGTTGGTGACCTCGGCGAGGCGCTCCTCTTCGTCGTCCGACTCGCGGAGCATGGTGGCGCTCGCGAGGATCACGGTGAGGAGGTTGTTGAAGTCGTGCGCGACGCCGCCCGCGAGCTCGCCGAGGCTCTCGAGCCGCTGGCGTTGTTCGAGGATCCGATCGAGCTCCCGCTTCTTGTCTTCGAGCTCCGCGCGGTGTCGCGCCCAGGTCAGGCGCGAGGACGCCGCGACCAACTGCGACGCGAGCTCGAGGAGGTACGCGAGCTCCTCCTGCGTGGGGACGCGGACGCCCTCGTCACCGAAGCTGCCCGTCCCGAGCGCGCCGACGGGCTGATCGATCAGCCGGAGCGGCACGTTGACGATCGTGCGGTTCCCGAGCGCCTCGACGATCTCGCGATTCACGTCCGGATCGGTCTGCGCGTCGACCACGATCTGCGGTTCGGCGGACTCGAGGATCCGGAGCATGTACGGGTCCCCATCGAGCGGGAAAACCGGCGCGCGCGCCCACGCGTCCTCCGCGCCCTCACCCTCGACCGAGAGGATCCGCACCATGCGCGTGTCGAGGTCGAAGACCGCGACCCACGCGCGCCTGTACCCGATCGTCGCCTCGATCTCCTCGACGAGGATCCGGACCATCGAGGAGAAATCCTCGACCGCCTGAAGGCGCTTCGCGAACGCCAACAGCCGCTTGTGTGTCAGGGGCATTGACCCCGCTACCCTAGCCAATGACCGGCCCAAGGGCCACGATCCCACCGATGAAAGACGTCGATCTCGACGCGCTCAACCAGGCGCGCGGTGGATTCAACGAAGCGCTCGGACTCGAGTTCGTCGCCGCCAGCGCCGACGAAGTCGTCGCGCGGATCGAAGTGAAGCCGCACCACCAACAGCCGTATGGCATCGTCCACGGCGGAGTGCACTGCGCGATGATCGAGACCGTCTGCTCCACCGGCGCGGCCCTCGCGGCGATGCCCCGGAACCAGTCGGTGGTGGGCCTCGAGAACAGCACCTCCTTCGTGCGGGCGATGCGCGAGGGCACGCTGACCTGCCGCGCCACGCCGGTGACGCGCGGGAGGAAGAGCCAGGTGTGGAGCGCCACGATCACGGACGACGACGGTCGCACCATCGCGACCGGGCGCGTCCGGCTGCTGTGCCTCGACGAGGGCACGATGCTCGCGGGGGAGACCGTCGGCTGATCTCGCCGCGAGGTTCAGCGCCGAGCCTCGACCCAAGCGTCCATCTTCTCGGCGAGGACGTCGAGGGGGAGGGCGCCGTCCACGAGGATCGCGCGGTGGAACGCGCGGATGTCGAAGGCGTCGCCGAGGGCCTCCTCGGCGCGGCGCCGCATCGCCGAGATCGCGCGCTGCCCCATCTTGTACGCGAGCGCCTGCCCGGGATCCGCGATGTAGCGATCGACCTCCGGCACGACTTCCGCTTCGGCCATCGAAGAGTTCTCGAGCATGTAGTCGATCGCCCGCTGCCGGCTCCACTCCTCGTGGTGCAGGCCGGTGTCGACGACGAGTCGCAGCGCGCGGAGGAGCTCGGCGGTGAGTTGGCCGTAGCGCTGCATCGGGTCGGTGTAGAGGCCGAGCTCCTCGCCGAGCGACTCCGCGTACAGGCCCCAACCCTCGACGTACGCGGTGTAGCCGCCGAAGCGCCGGAACTTCGGGAGCGCTTCGATCTCCTGTTGGATCGAGAGTTGGAAGTGATGCCCGGGTGAGGCCTCGTGGAGCGACAACGACTCGGTCTCGTAGACCGGGATGCGCGTGAGGTCGGCGGTGTTGAGATAGAAGACGCCCGGTCGCGAGCCGTCGGGCGACCCGGGCACGTACGATGCGCCGGACGCCGACGCCGCGCGGTACGCCTCCACCGGGCGCACCTCGTAGTCGGCCTTCGGCGCGAGGTCGAACAGGTCGGGGAGGCGCGCGTTGACTCGAGCCTGGAGCGCTCGGAAGGCCTCGAGCGCGGCGGCCTCGTCGGCGTAGACCTGCGCCGGGTCCTTCGCGACGTGCGCGAACCAGGCGTCGAGGTCGCCCTCGAATCCAACCTGCTCCATCACGCCGCGGATCTCTTCGTGGATGCGCGCGACCTCTTCGAGACCGATGCGGTGGATCTCGGCCGGCGTCGCGTCGGTCGTCGTCATCTCGCGGACCGCGAAGGCGTACCAGGCGCGTCCGTTCGGCAGCGCCCAGAGGCCGACCGTATCGCGGGTGTGCGGGAGGTATTCGTCCTTCACGTAGGCATGCACGCGTCGGTACGCGGGGATGACGACGTGTTGGATGCGCTGTCGATACGCCGCGGTGAGGCGCGCGCGGTCCGCGTCCGAGAACCCCTTCGGCATGTTCGTGATCGGGCGCCAGAAGACGCTCTGTTCCACGTCGTCGACGACGTGCGCTTCGATCTGCGGGAGGACCTTCTCCATCACGATCTTCGGTTGGACGATCCCGCGCTCCACGCCGATGCGCATGTTGATGATCGACTGGTCGAACACCACGACCAGTTGGTCGAGCCGAACGAGCCAGTCCTCGTAGTTCTTCACGGTGTCGAACGGTTGGATGAGGTCGCCGGAGCCGAGCTGAGCGACGAGGGAAGGCAGGTTGAAGGTCTGGCTGATCGGGAGGAGCTCATTCGGGAACTCGGTCTCCGCGATCGAGTGCTCGCGCTGGCGGACGAAGACGTCGTAGCTGAGTCGGGCCTGGCCTTCGAGGGCATCGCGGTCGATCGAGCGTCGGACACGATCGAGCCAGGAGCGGTCGAACGCGAGGCCCGCGACGCGCATCGTCGGGCTCAGGTAGTTGGTCATCAGGTAGTCGTAGCGACCGTCTTGGATCATCGTGGCCCGGATCGGGTTGAACACGAGGCTCTCGTCGAAGAAGGCCTCGAGGAGCGCGTCGAGCTCGTCCGCGCCTCCTCGCGGGCGCTCGAGGGGCACCGCGGCGGGAGGGCGCGCCGAGGAGCAGGCGGTGAAGAGGATCGCGGACGCGAGGAGCATCGAGCGCATGCCACGGTGTTGCCCCGGTTCCGACCCGCCGTCTAGCCGCCCGGCGCGGCGCGTGTCGGGCCTCTCGATGCGGACGGGGTTGACATATGAAAATATGATCATTTATTCATTAGTTTATGACGCCACGAAAGTCTCTCACTGCGGCCCGCGCGGATGCGCTCGCTGCCGTCTTCAAGGATCTCGGCAACACCACCCGACTCCGCCTCCTCGACGCGATCGCGCGCGAGGAGCAGTGTGTGCATGACCTCACGGAGGCGCTGGGGCTCGAGCAGTCCGCGGCGTCCCACCAGCTCCGTCGGCTCGAGGACCGCGATCTCGTGAAGAGCCGCAAGGAGGGGCGCCACGTCTTCTACGCGCTCGCGGACGAACACGTCCAAGTCCTCCTCGACGTCGGGCTCGCGCACGTCGCGCACCGGAGGAAGCGATGAGGATCTTCCTGCCGGTCTACTTCGTCGTCTCGATGCTCCTGGTGTTCGTGGTGCGCACGCTGGTCGTCCGGCGCAGCGCCGGCGTGAATCCGATCGCGGAGCGGTGGCGCGATGACCTTCGAGGCTACGTCGGGCGCATGCTCGTGGTGGCCGAAGTGCTCGTCCTGGTCGACGTCGTGTGCGTCGCGATCGGAGGTTCGACCTACGCACGCCTCGTCCCGATCCCCGCGCTCGAGCTCCCGATCGTCCAGGCCGCGGGGGCCACGCTGCTCGTCGTGGCCCTGATCTGGATCGTCCTCGCGCAGATCCAGATGGGCGACTCCTGGCGCATCGGCGTCGACCCGGACGCCCGCACCGCGCTCGTCACGAACGGCCTCTTCTCGCGCTCGAGGAACCCGGTGTTCCTGGGAATGCGGCTGAGTGTCCTCGGCGCCTTCCTCGCGGCGCCGAACGCGCTCGCCCTCTCGATCGCGGTCCTCGCGGAGGTTCTGATCCAGGTGCAGGTGCGGGTCGAGGAGGCGTACCTGAGCGACGTCCACGGCGACGCGTACCGCGCCTACCGCCGTGACGTCCGCCGATGGATCTGAGATCGGCGCGGACGTTGGTGTTGGCGCCGCCGCCGCCGTAAGCTCGGCCTCGCGTGGAGGCCGAAGAGCGGGTTCGGACGCTGGTCGAGACGGTCGTGCGGTCCGAGGGCGGCGCGCTCATCGCACCGCAGGACACGCCGAACACCGACGTCGAGCGCCTGATCGCCGCGCTCCCTCGGGTCGGGACGGGCACCGCCGACGCGATCGAGTTGGAGGCCACGCTCGGCGAGGGCGGCATGGGCCTCGTCCGCCTCGCGAAGCAGCACGCGATCGGTCGGCAGGTCGCGGTGAAGACGCTCCGCGCCGACCTCGACGATCCGAAGTACGCGCTGCAGCTCCTCCGGGAAGCGTGGGTCACCGGCGCGCTCGAGCACCCGAACATCGTCCCGATCTACAGCGTGGGCGTCGACGGCGACGGGCACCCGATCATCGTGATGAAGCGGATCGAGGGGCAGCCGTGGTCCGAGGTCATCCACTCGGGCGACCGCGATCTGAAGTGGCACCTCGAGACGCTGATGCAGGTGTGCCGCGCGGTCGAGCTCGCGGCGTCACGCGACATCGTCCACCGCGACCTCAAACCGGACAACGTGATGATCGGCGAGTTCGGCGAGGTGTACGTCCTCGACTGGGGCATCGCGGTGACGCTCGGGGACGACCGCGACGGCCGCCTCCTCCGCGCCGCCGACGTCCGCGGGGTCTCGGGAACGCCGGGGTACATGGCGCCGGAGATGGTGCAGGAGACCGGCGCCGACCTGAACCCGCGCACCGACGTGTACCTGCTCGGCGCGATCCTCCACGAGATCCTGACCAAGTCGAAGCGTCACCCCACCGAGGACGTGCGGGCGTCGCTGCTCTCGTCGCTGGCCTCGGAGCCGGTCGACTACCCCGACGACATCCCGGCCGTGCTCGCCGAGCTGTGCAACCGCGCGACCGACGTCGACCCCGAGCTTCGCATCCGCTCGGCGCGCGCGTTCCGCGAGGCGATCGATCGCTACCTCGAGCGCGAGTCGTCGCGGCGCCTCACCGATCGCGGGCGCGAACGCTTCGACGCGTGGACCGCAGCGCTCGGCGGCGACCCGGACCCCACGCAGGTGCAGAAGCTCTTCGGCGAGTGTCGCTTCGCGTACCAGGAGGCGCTCCGCACCTGGCCCGCGAACCGCGCCGCGCTCGACGGGTTGGCCGCGACGCTCGAGCGCATGTTCGAGTACGAGTTCGGTCGCGATCACGTCGACGCCGCGGCGGTCCTCCTCGAAGAGCTCGGGACCCTCGACACACGCGCCGTCGATCCCGATCGGATGCGCGCGCTCTCGGAGCGCCTCCGCGCGCGCAAGCGCGAGCTGGAACGACTCCGCCTCAGCGAGACCGAGCGCGACCTCTCCGTCGGGCGACGTACGCGCGCGTTCCTGATGCTCGTCGCGGCGGTGGCGTGGGGTGGGCTCCCGTTCGCGCTCGCGCTCATCCAACGCGCGGGGCACGAGATCGGCTACTTCGAGCTGTACCTCGTGAGCGCGTTGAAGCTGGTCGACACGATCGTGATCGTGTGGTGGGCGCGCGAGAGCCTGATGAAGACCGCGGTGAATCGTCAGCTCACCGCCGTGGCGTTCTTCCTCGTGATCGCCGAGGCGATCGCGCGGCCGTTGACCTGGAGGCTCGGCCGCACGCTCGAGGCGTCGCTCCTCACGGACTTCGCGCTGTTCGGGGCGGTGCTCTCCGTCCTCACGATCACGATCGATCGCCGCATGTTCGTGGCGCCGCTGGTGTATCTGATTGGTGCAGCCATCGCGACGTCGAACCCCGACCTCGTGCTGTACGCGCTCGCGGGGAGCCACTTCGTCGCGTTCCTCGCGCTCGCGGCGGCGTGGCGTCCGGATCGCATCATCGATCGACGCCGCTGACGCATCGCCTGCTATATTGAGTGGCGTGTTCGTGACGGTGAAGCCTTCGCCGCGCCTCGCGCCCTTCGTCGACTTCCTGTGGTTCGACGCGGAGCACCTCGAACACGCGGTGGAGTCGGTCCTCCCGAACGCGATCACGCAGCTCGTGGTGGGGCTCAGCCCGGACTCCGACGCGGCGCTCGCGCCCACGATCGTCGGCCCGCGTACGCACCCCGCCGAGATCGCGACGGCGCCGCTGTCGAGGATCGCGGGCGCCGTCTTTCTCCCCGGTGGCGCAGCCGCGCTCTTCGGCGTCCCGATGCACGCCTTCGCCGAACACGACGTCCCGCTCTCGGAGATCTGGGACGACACCGATCGCCTCTGGGCCGCGCTGATGGACGCGCCGACCCCCGACCGCGTCCTCGAAGCCTTCGACGCCGCGCTCGTCGCGCGCCTCGAGACGGTCGCGCCGCCGCGCCTCGTGGGCGCCGCGACCGCGATGCTCGACGCCGGCGCCCCGGTCGCGCGCGTCGTGGCCGAGACTGGCTACGCGCGCTCGACGGTGGTGCGGCGGTTCACCGAGTACGTCGGGCTCACGCCGAAGCGCTACGCGCGGCTGCGCCGTTTCTCACGCGCGGTGGAGCGCATCGCGGCCGGCGACGCGCTCGTCGAGGTCGCGGTCACGTGCGGGTTCTTCGACCAGGCGCACCTCGGGCACGAGTTCGCTCGCTTCGCGCGGCGCACGCCCTCCGCGTATCGGCCGCGCGATCCGCACGCGCCGAACCACGTGCGCTGAACGTTTCCTACAAGACGCCAGGCGCCCCCGTACGTCACGGTGGACGAATGAAGAACGTCCGCATCACCCCCCGCCTCGTCGTCGAAGACGCCGACGCCGCGCTCTCCTTCTACCGCGAGGCGCTCGGCGCCGAGATCGTCGAGCGCTACGCCGACCCGGACGGGCGCGTCGTCCACGCCGCCTTCACGCTCGGCGAGGTCACCGTCTCCGTCACGTCCGCGCGGCGCGAGTGGAACAACGACGCCCCGACCACGCTCGGGGGCTCGCCGGTCATCCTGAACCTCGTCGTCGACGACGTGGACGCGCTCGCGAAGCGCTTCCTCGACGCGGGCGCCGAGGTCGTCTTCCCGCTCGCCGATCAGTTCTACGGTCACCGCGAGGGGCGCTTCCGCGATCCCTTCGGGCACCTGTGGATCCTCACCACGATCGTCGAGCGCCTCACGCCCGAGCAGATCGAGGCGCGCATGGCCGAGATGTGAATCAGCGCCGGCGGCGCGCGAGTCCGAACAGGACGAGCGCGAGGACGGCGAGTGACGGGTCACCGTTCGTCGTCGTGCAGCCGCCGCCGAGCTCCCACGTCCCGGTGGCGGAGGGCGTGGTCTGGCCGCCGTCGCGCGAAGGGAAAGGCCCGGCGTCGCGGATCGGGCCGACGCCGCCGTCGCGCACCACGCTCGGTCCGCTGTCGCGAACGACGCTGCCGCCGTCGCGGTCGACGCCACCGTCGCGTTCGCCCGCGTCGATCTCGCCGCCGTCGATCTCACCGGCGTCCGGGAACCCGCCGTCGCGTACGCCGGTGTCGATCGGCCCCGCGTCGCGCGGGACACCCGCGTCGCGGCAGGGGTCGACGGTGATCGTCTGGGTCGCGGAGTCGGACCAGACCGTGTTGAACGCCCGTAGCTCGACCTCGATCGGGCCGGACATCGTGAGGGGGAGGGCGAGCGTGTTGTTCGTCCCGCTGTCGACCCCTTCGACGAACCAGCGCACGCGCGTGTTGTTCGTGCTCTGACTCGTGAACGTGATCGTGTTGCCGACGCACAGCTCGGTGCCGTTGTCCGTGAACGCCGCGGTGGGCGGCGTCTCGGAGTCCCAGTAGTCCGCGACCAGCTCGTCATGCACGATGCGGTAGCCCGTGCTGTTGAGGTGGTAGCAGTCCATGAAGTACTGCGCCGGGCTCGGGTTGTTCGCGGTGACCGTCT
>JAUHYN010000198.1 GCA_030426505.1 bacterium
CGCACCACGAATCAGACGATCTCGAAGCTCGGCGAGAGCAGCATGCAGATCGGCAAGGTCATCAAGGTCATCACGTCGATTGCGCAGCAGACGAACCTCCTCGCGCTCAACGCGACCATCGAGGCCGCCCGCGCCGGTGACGCCGGCAAGGGGTTCGCGGTGGTCGCGAACGAGGTGAAGGAGCTCGCCAAGGAGACCGCCAAGGCGACGGAGGACATCAGCCGCAAGATCGAGGCGATCCAGAACGACACGAAGAGCGCGGTCGACGCGATCGGTGAGATCCAGAGCATCATTCACCAGATCAACGACATCCAGAACAGCATCGCGAGCGCGGTGGAAGAGCAGACCGCGACCACGAACGAGATCTCCCGCAGCGTCGGCGAAGCCGCGCGCGGCACGAATGAGATCGCCTCCAACATCACCACCGTCGCCCGCGCCGCACAGAGCACGTCGAGCGCCGCCGACAGCGCGAAGCGCGCGCTGTCGCACCTCAACGTACTGTCGGGCGAGCTGCAGCAGATCGTCCGCCGCGCTACGGCGTGAACGCCCCGCGAGTAGACGACGTGGCGCGCCAGATCCGAGTCCTGGTCGTCGACGACTCCGTCGTCATTCGCCGGGTGGTCGCGAACTCGATCGATTCGTACGACGACATGAAAGTCGTCGGGACCGCGCCCGACGGGCGCGCCGCCATCGCGCTGATCGGTAAGTTGGATCCGGACATCGTCGTGCTCGACGTCGAGATGCCCGTGATGAACGGGCTCGACACACTCCGCGAGCTCCGCCGCATCGGGCGAACGCTCCCCGTGCTGATGTTCAGCGCGCTCACGCGACCGCAGATGCAGACCACGCTCGAAGCCCTCGCGCTCGGCGCGAGCGACTTCGTCACGAAACCCACGGCGCGCTCGCCGACGAACACGATCGACCGCGAACTCATCCCGCGCTTGCGCGCACTCGCTACGCGCGGCACGCGACGGGCCACGCCGGTGCTCCCCCGCGAGACCGAGCGTCCGACGGAGGCGCGCGGACCCGCGAGCGTCGTCGTGATCGGCGCCTCCACGGGCGGGCCCGAAGCCATCACCCGGTTGCTCACCGCCGTGCCCGCCGACTTCAGCGCACCGATCATGGTGGTCGTCCACATGCCCGCGGAGTTCACCCCGATCTTCGCGGAACGCCTCCGCCAGACCACCGCGCTCGACTCCAAGGAAGCGGCGAACGGCGACAAGCTCCTCGCGGGCTGCGTCTACATCGCGCCCGGCAATCGCCACCTCGAGGTCCATCGAGCCCCGGCCGGCCTCGTCGCGCGCCTCGACGACGGCCCGCCCGAGAACTCGTGCCGCCCGTCCGTCGACGTGTTGTTCCGCTCGGCCGCGAAGGTGCTCGGCGCCGATGCGCTGGGCGTGGTCCTCACCGGCATGGGCCGCGACGGACTCGCCGGCGCCCGCGCGCTCCACCGCGTGGGCGCTCCGGTGCTCGTGCAAGACGAAGCCTCGAGCGTGGTGTGGGGCATGCCGGGCTTCGTGGCGCGTCAGGGCCTCGCGACGAGCGTTCGCCCCGTGCTCGAGATCGCGACGGAGATGACGCGTCGAACGCGGTCGCCGCGCTTGGTCGCGATGGGAGCCGAGAAGTGATTCCGGCCAACGTGATCACGAGCCGCGAGGCGGCCTACGTCGCGATCCGCCGTCTCGTCGCGCGCCGCTCCGCGATCGTCCTGGACCCCACGAAGGACTACCTGATCGACGCGCGGCTCGCGCCCATCGTCGAGGAGGAGGGCTACGCTTCCCTCGAAGAGCTGGCGAACGTCCTCGAGCTCAGCGCGACGACGCGACTGATCGAGGCGGTGGTCGAGGCGATGACCACCAACGAGAGCTACTTCTTCCGCGACACCGCGGTGTTCCGATCGCTCGAGAACGAGATCCTCCCGGACCTCATTCGACGGCGCGCCGCGACCAAGCGCCTCCGGATCTGGAGCGCCGCGTGCTCGAGCGGGCAAGAGCCTTACAGCCTCGCGATCCTCCTCGACCGAAGGCTGCCGGACCTCGCCAGCTGGGACGTGAAGATCATCGCGAGCGACATCAGCCCGCAGATGGTCGAGCGGACCCGCGAGGGCCTCTACAGCGGCCTCGACGTCCGCCGCGGCGTCTCTCCGCGAGATCTGACGCGCTACTTCGTGCGCGAAGGGACGCACCTGCGGGTGGTGGAGCGGCTGCGTCGAATCATCGAGCCGCGACGGATCAACCTCATCGATCCGTGGGACGTCGAGCGCTGCGATCTGCTGCTCATCCGCAACGTGCTCATCTACTTCGACCTGACCTCGCGCAAGCGAGTCATCGAGAAGTGCGCCCGTGTCCTCGCGCACGACGGCACGCTGATGATGGGTGCGCAAGAGACCTTGCTCGGCGTAACGGATCGACTCGAGCACGTCACGCTCCGGTCTGCGTCGGCCTACCGCCTCAAGTCTTCTTTCTGACGCGGTCCCCGAACGCCTCGAGGAGCGCGAGGTGGACCTCGTCGAGGCGGAGGCGCTCGAGGTCGTGGCACAGACGAACGAACGCCGCGCTCGTCCCGACCGCAGCCCGCGCTTCCGCGAGCGGCTTCTTCGCTGCGATCTGCTGGCCGAAGTCCGCGAGGAGCTCGAGCACCACGTCCTCGACCTCCGGCGTCGGGCGCCGCGGCGCGGTGTACATCTGACGCTGCACGCGATGGACGATCGTGTAGTGCGGCCGCCACGGCGCGCCGTGCCCGACGATGATCTCGCGCATGGTCCTGAACTCGTCTCCGAGCCCGAGGCGCCGAACGAGCGCGGCGAACGTCGGGTGCAGGAGGTAGTGCGACGACCGCGGGATGTCGCGGCGCCGCTCGTCCATCGGCTCGTGCGGCTGCTTGAACGCCATGAGCCGATCGCCCTCGGCGCTGTCGCGCTCGACGCACCCGAGCAAGCCGCAGTCGTAGAGCTCGCGGAACGGGTGGAAGACGTCGTCGGAGGTCTTGCCGTAGTCGTCGTAGTACTCGCGCCCGACGCCGTGATACGCGCACCACGCGTCGACGAGGTCGTCCTCGGTCAGCACGTTGAACGGGAGGCGCGCGAAGAACCCGCGGCGGCTGTCGCGGTCGGCGAGCACCTCGAGGAACACGCGCATCTCGTCGAACACGTTCGACACGATGATGCCCGCGCTCGTCTCGTGGACCACGCGCTTGAAGCGCCGCTCGTCGAGCGCCTCGCGGTTGCGCGAGATCTCCGACGCCACGATCACCAGGTCGCGCGGGCGCCCCAGCGAGTGCCGGTACATGAAGTCGAACGCGGGCTCGGTCTGTGAAGCGCCCGGCGCATGCACGGCGTCCACGGAGACGAAGTCGCTCAGCGGGAGCCCCTCGTAGAACGCGGTGAGGTGCTCGAGGATCGCGTACAGATCTTCCTTCGAGTAGCGGATGTTCGTGATCGCGCCGTAGAGGTTGCTCTTGATGTCCGACTCGTAGCTCGAGAACGCCTCCGCGCGGATCGTCGCGTACACCTTGAGGTGCGCGTTGGTGTTGACGATGTCCCAGGCGGCCTCCACCAGACCGGCCTGCATCGCGATCCACGCGTCGCGCGTGACACCGCGGAGCGCCTGGTCGATCTTGTCGATGAAGAAGTACATCCCGCTGTGGATCGCGCGCACCGCGTGTTCCAGCGGCATCTCCGCTTGTCCGAGCGTGGCGTGCAGCTGCGCGGGCGTGAGGAGGAGCAGCTCCTTCACGATCACCGTCGGCTCGGTCGGCCGGCCCTCGGCGACCTCGCGCAAGCGCACCGGCCAACTCGCGATCGCGTCCGCGTCGAGCCGCTCCGACGCGTGCGACAACGCGGAGAGACGAAGCGCGAACGACCACAGGCGCTTCGTGTTCGCGACCTTCGACATCAACTCGATGCTCGCCTTGCTCAGCGTGCCGAGGTCGCTCATGAGGTCGAGGAACGGGCGCCCCTCGGGGATGAAGGTCACCGCCGAGTGGCCCTCGGACTTGTAGCGCTCGAAGAGCCGCGCGCGTTTGTGCGTGAGGAGCAGCGTCTTCCCGCACCCCTTCGCGCCGGACACGAAGTAGCGGTTCGGGTCCGAGAGGAACTCGCGGACGAGCGCGCTCTCGAACGTGATCTCCTCGAGGCGATCGATGTCGATCTGGTTCGCGTCGGAGGCCCACGACGGCGCGGTCGCGGCCGACGACGACGAGCGGCGCGCCGGGCGCGGGACCTCGGCCGTGGAGCTGATCCCCCGGAACGCCTCGATGAGCTCCTTCGCGGACTGGAAGCGCTTCGTGATGTCCGGATCGGTGCCGCGGCGGAACCAGTCGTCGAAGCCCTCCGGGACCTTCGCGAGCATCGACGGGAGCGTCGCGGGCTTGCTCCGGATCTTGATCGCGAGCTCGAGCGGTGACTCGCCGACGAACGCGCCGCACCCGGTCATGCACTCGTACGCGATGATCGCGATCGCCCAGAGGTCCGCGCGGTGGTCCACGCTCGCGGCGTCCTCGAACTGCTCCGGGCTCATGTAGTTCGGCGTCCCGACCGCGACGTTCTCACCGGTGAGCGTCTCCTGCGCGCCGCCGAACGCCTTCACGATCCCGAAGTCGAGGACCTTCGTGATGAAGCCGGTGTCGCGCGCCGTGAGGAAGACGTTCCCGGGCTTCAGGTCGCGATGCACGATCCCGATCGCATGCGCGCGCCCCACGGCGTCGCAGAGATCGTGCAGCAGCGTCCCGGTCTGGAGGTGTCCGAGCGGGCCGCGGCGAAGACGATCGAACAGCGACTCGCCGCGCAGATACTCCATCGCGATGTACGCGATACCGTGCTCGGGATCGACGCCGTAGTCGAAGATGGAGACGACGTTCGGCCCGCGCAGCCGCGCCGCCGCCCTCGCCTCCCGCTCGAACCGCGTGCGCGCCGGCTCCGTCTGCGCGAGGTGATTGCGCATCAACTTCAGGCAGACGACCTCGTCGAGGCGCTCGTCCGTCGCGCGCCATACGTCACCCATCCCGCCGCCACCCATGCGACTCTCGAGGCGCCAGCGCTGCCCGATCACCAGGCCGGCGACGGGCGTAGCCGGCGCCGCCGGAGGCGTCTCGACGGTCGGCGCGGAGTCGTCCACGGCGCAAAGCTAGCACGGCTCTTCGCGCCTCTGACCTGTACCCGTCGGGGTTCGAGTGCATTAGGGTGCGCTCGTCATGTCCCCGGGATCGGAGTCGGGGAGTCGCCTCGAACGATTCCTCCGTGTCCCCTCCGAGCGCGGTCGTCGCTGGCCACTGCTGAGCCTGGTGTTCGCGGTCGCCCTCGGCGTCCTCGGCGGCGTGGGTTCGTACACATTCCGCTACGCCGAAGGCTTCTCGTACTTCCGACGCGATCCCGAGGCGTGCGCCAACTGCCACATCATGCAGGCGAACCTCGACACGTGGCGGAAGTCGAGTCACCACACCTCGGCCGTCTGCATCGACTGCCACCTGCCGGTCGACTTCGTCCCGAAGTACCTCGCCAAGGCCGAGAATGGGTGGCGACACGGGAAGCTGTTCACGACCGGAGGGTTCGTCGAACCCATTCGCGTCCAGGAGGCCGGGCTCAAAGTCCTCCAGGCGAACTGCGAACACTGCCACCGCGCGCTGACCGAGCAGATCCTCGCCGGCGAAGCCACCCACGGGAGCTTCACGCAGTTCGGGCCCAGCGCCGGCCTCCCCTGCATCCACTGCCACGCGGGCGTCGGACACGGCGCGCGCACGGGGGTCGGTGGGCCCCCGACTCCAAAGGAGCGAGCCCCATGAACGAAACACGTTCCAACGCTTGGTATCAGACGCGCGCGGCGTTCGGTGTGCTCACCGCGCTCGTCGCGCTCGCGGCCGCCGGGGTGACCGCGCTCCTCATGAACGTCTCGGAGCGCAAGGCCGAGCGTCGGATGGGCTACGCCCGAACGGTGTCACTCACGGAAGACGACACAGACCCGGCGAAGTGGGCGACGGACTTCCCGATTCAATACGACCTCTACAAGAAGACCGCGCTGAGGACGGCGACGCGCTTCGGCGGCCACGCGGGGAGCGAGGCGCTGCCCGAGGAGAAGATCGAGCGCGACCCGTGGTTGGAGCGCATGTTCCGAGGCTATGCGTTCTCGATCGACTACCGCGATCGACGGGGTCACGCGTACATGCTGCACGATCAGGAGAACACGAAGCGACTGACGAAGCCGCAGTCGGGCTCGTGCCTCCACTGTCACGCGTCGGTGATGCCGCTCTACCGCGAACTCGGCGACGGCGACGCGATGGCCGGCTTCGAAGAGACCTACAAGCTGAGCTACCAGGAGGTGAACGCCAAGCTCCACGAGATGGGACACGCGCACCCCGTGAGCTGTGTCGACTGCCACGAACCCACCACGATGGAGCCTCGCGTGACACGACCAGCGTTCATACGTGCGATGACGGAGCTCGCCGCCTCCGACGCCGAGGTGCCCGCGCTCCCGTCGATCGAAGTGTGGCGGAAGACCGGGAAGAAGCGGCCCTACGACGTGAACCGCGACTCGACCCGGAACGAGATGCGGGCGTTCGTGTGCGGGCAGTGCCACGTCGAGTACTACTGCTCGTCGAAGATGCCGCTGACCTTCCCGTGGCGAAACGGCCTGACCGTCGACGACGCCGAGCGCTTCTGGGACGAAGCCAAGTTCGAAGACGGCTCCGAGTTCGTCGACTACACCCACGCCGAGACCGGCGCGAAGGTGCTCAAGGCCCAGCACCCGGAGTTCGAGCTCTGGAACCAAGGCATCCACGCGCGCTCGGGCGTGACGTGCGCGGACTGCCACATGCCTTACATGCGCGTCGGCGCGACCAAGGTGAGCGACCACTGGGTGCGCAGCCCGCTGCTCAACATCAACCGCGCCTGCCAGACCTGCCACAAAGCGAGTGAGTCCGAGATGGCGGCGCGCGTGGACGCGATCCAGTCCAAGAACTACGAGCTCCTCCAACGCGGCGGCGCTGCGATCGTCGATCTGATCCAGGCGATCGTCGACGCCAAAGCGGCCGGCGTCGACGACGGCGCTCTCGAGGAAGCACGCGCGCTACAGCGACGCGCGCAGTGGCGCCTCGACTACATCGCGGCGGAGAACAGCATGGGCTTTCACGCGCCGCAGGAGGCCGCGCGGATCCTCGGCGCGTCGATCGACTTCGCGCGCCAGGGCGAGGTCAGCGTCCTCGAGGCGCGTCACGGCGCGAGCGCGGCGAAGAGCCGCGGCAGCGACTCGTCGAGCCGGTAGCCCGTCCCGCGGTGACCGTCGTCGAACGTCTCGTAGACGTGTTCGATGCCCGCGTCCTCCAGCTTGCGATGGAACGCGAGCGCGCCCCAATGGAGCGCGTGCTCGTCGCGCTTGCCGCAGTCGACGAACACCAACTTCATGTCGCGGAGCGCTGCCTGGTGTTCGGCGCGGTCGATCATGTGAACCGGGTCCCACGCGCGCCACTGTTCGAGGCGCTCGGGGACGAGCACGCCGCGGTCGAGATCGAACGGGAGCCCGATGCCGAGCGGGGCGTCGGCGTCCGGGCTGTAGACCGCGCAGAGCGCGAGCATCGACAGCGGCCCGAACCAACGGCCGGACTTCTTCTTGATCGAGCGATCGAACGACGCGACGAGCGCCTCCACCCCGCCGTGATCGCGCACGGCGTTCATCAGCTGCGGGAGGTCCGGCATCAACGACAACTCGAACCCCATGTCACCGGAGTGACACGCCACCGCGTCGAACAGATCGGGCCGGCGCATCGCGTGGACGATCGCGCCGTAGCCCCCCGACGATTTCCCGGCGATCCCGTGCGACGCGATCGCGTAGCGCTCGGTGACCACTGCCCGTAGCTCGTCGAGCAAGTACGTCTCGTAGTCACCGACCGCGGGCGAAGAGAGGTACTGGCACCCGCCGAGCTTCGTGAACGCGTCGGGGAGCGCGACGATCATCGGGCCGATGCGCCCCTCCTCCCGCAGCCGCACGAGCCGCTCCTCGAGGCCCTCCTGCCAAGGGTCGTGCCCGAGCATCGAGCGGCCCACGCCCGCGTAGCCCGCGAGGTACCACACGCACGGGACGGGCGTGGTCGGGTCGAGATCGTCCGGGACGATCAGGTGGAGCTTTCGCTTCGCTTCGTCGCCGAGCGGGTTGCCCTTCAGCGCGGGGGAGTCGTGGACGAGGACTTCGACGGCCATGCGCGCCGAGTGTCGCGAATGCACGCGGCGCGCGCCACCCTCACCGCACGCGCGCTTCGTAGAACTGTTCGCGCAACAGCTGAGGGGTGTCCGCGGGGCGCCAGTCGATGCGCGCGATCAGGAGGCGGCCGGACATCAGCCCGAACAGCGAGCGGTACGTCTCGAAGGTGTTGCGCGGGACGTCCGCCGCGCTCAGCTCGGCGCGGCCCCACCGCAGCACGTGCGGCGCGGCCCAGTCCCCCTCGCCGGAGAGGATCAGGCGCCACGCGATGTGGTGGAACGTGGCGTCGGTGCAGCCGCCCGGGTACGCCCAGAGCATCGCCTTCGCGCGCTCGATCTGGTCTTGGTCGCGCAGCGGGTGAGAGTTCGCGTAGCCGAGGCGCATCATCTCCGCGGCGCGCGCGAAGGTGTCGCAGCGCGACGGCGTGGAGTTCGCCGGCGTATCCGGTGGCCGGCTCCGCGCGTAGCCGAGCGCCGCCGCGGAGGTCACGGAGAGGATCAAGAGTGTTCTCATTCGGTTCCTACTTTCCGGGGCAGCGCGGGCGTGAAGAGCACGGCATGTGCCAGCGCCCACTCCGCGACGACGCGGCCGCGCGTTGTCAGAATGTCGGCCGTGCGTCGAGTGCGTCCGTCAACCTGTCTCGAGTCGCGGAAACCACGTCGCGATCTCGCGGTGGCACGTGCCCTGCTCTTCGGGGCGCGCCATGAAGCGAAGAAGACACCGGCCACACGAGCGTGGCCTCACCCTCATCGAGATCCTCGTGGTCGTGACGATACTCGGTCTGATCGCGAGCGTCGTCGGCATCTCCATGAAGACGGCGATGGAGACCGCGCGGGCCGACACCGCGCGCGTGCAGATCGGCCGCTTCGGCGAAGCGCTCGACCTGTACCGCGTGAAGTTCTACCGCTACCCGTCGACCACGGAGGGCCTCACCGCGTTGATGACACCGCCGCGCGGCGAAGGTCTCGTCCCCGACGTCCCGGACGATCCGTGGGGCGCGCCGTACATCTACAAGGCGCCGAGCACGCAGGACCGCAGGGGCTTCGAGCTGTACTCGAAGGGCCCCGACAACCAAGAGGGCACCGACGACGACATCCGATGAACACACCCGTGTGGTCCTCGCGCGACACCGGCGTGTGAGCGCGCCGACATCATGGACGAGAAGTCCGCGACGACCCGTCCGCGCCGCCGGTGGCACGCGCCGTGCGAACGCGACGCGCTGAATGAAGCGAGTCCTCGTCACCTCGACGTTGATCACCCTCACCGCTTGCGGCGGCTCCGACCGCGACCCCGCCGCCCCCTCCGCCGTCGCCCAGGTCTGCGGCGCGCCCGACTTCTCCGAAGGACGCTGGGCGAAGGCCGGCAGCCGCCTCGTCGTCGCGCTCGGCGAACCGGTGCATGCCGCCGACGACGTCGTCGTCCGCGCCGGACGCGCCACCGAGATGGAAGCCAAGTTCGCGTACGGGCCGACGAGCAAGGACCTCGAGAGCGAGACCGTCCGCGCCGCGATCCGTCACGAAGGCGACTGCGACTGGTCCCACCTCGACACCGTCACCACCAACGGCGACGGCCGCGCCCGCGTCGAAGTCCCGGCCGCGGCGCTCCCCGAAGAGGGCCGCTACGAAGTCCGCTGGTCCGTCGCGGGCGACGCGTCCGAAGTCACCGCGTGGCTGTACAGCGTCGCGCCCGGCCAGCCGGCCGTCGTGTTCGACATCGACGGCACGCTCACCACGTCGGACCTCGAAGCGGTCGACGGCATCGTGTTGCAGACGGTCGGGAGCAGCTCCGAGATGTTGATCGATCTCGCCGGCTCACCACTGTCGAAGGAGCAGTGGATGTGGGGCCTCGAGCAGGTCCTCGACGAGGACGCGACCATGTACCTCGGCGCCGACGAGCTCGTCCGCTACTACGCCGAGCTCGGCTACCTCCCGGTCTTCGTCACCGGCCGCCCCTACCTCTTCCAGGCCATGTCACGCCGCTGGCTCGCCGCCCGCGGAATGCCCGCAGGCCCGCTCTTCCACGTGCAGGACGTCGACGATTCGCTGCCGATGTCCGTCGCCGAGTACAAGGCAAACGTGTTGCGTCGGGTCGACCGAGCCGGCGTCGA
>JAUHYN010000199.1 GCA_030426505.1 bacterium
GACGCACCGCGGGCAGGTCGAACGCGCCGGCGATCGCGGCGCGTTCGGCTTCCGATCGTACGGTGGATAGTTTGCCTTCGTCGCAGTTCGGGCGATAACTCCGCCCGTCGCGAGGGGAGGTACCCCTCGATTGAGGAGGGAGAACAATTCGAGATGGGTAACTTCGTTCACATCGAGCTCAACAGCACCGACCACGACAAGACCAAGGCGTTCTACAGCAAGGTGTTCGGGTGGAAGACCGTGGACATGCCGATGACCGGCGGCACGTACACGATGGTCGACGGGATGATGAACCCCGGCATCGGACTTCAGGGCGCGCAGGGCGACATGCCGAGCGCGTGGGTCCCGTACATCGAGGTCGACGACGTGAACAAGACGGTCGCCGCGGCGACGAAGGCGGGCGCGCAGGCGCCGCTGCCGTTCATGGCCGTGCAGGGACCCGATGGTTCGGTGATGGGCGAGATGGCGTGGATCATCGATCCGGCCGGCGCCCTGTTCGGTGTGTGGCGCAACGTCGCGCTGGCGCCGGAGGCTGCGCCGCCGCCGTCGAAGAAGAAGGCTTCGAAGCGGAAGGCCGCGAAGAAGAAGGTCGCCAAGAAGAAGGCTTCGAAGAAGAAGGCCGCCGCCAAGAAGGCGCCCGCCAAGAAGGCCGCCAAGAAGAAGGCGACCAAGAAGAAGGCTTCGAAGAAGAAGGCCGCTGCCAAGAAGGCGCCCGCCAAGAAGGCCTCGAAGAAGAAGGCCGCCGCCAAGAAGCGCCCGGCCAAGAAGGCCGCCAAGAAGAAGGCGACCAAGAAGAAGGCGTCGCGGAAGAAGCGCGCCACCGCGAAGGCCTGATTCCCTCCCTCGAGCCGGGATCCGAGCCTCGTGCGCTCGGGTCCCGAGCCTCGCGCGTCAGACGTTACTCGGCGTCCGCGCGCGCCCCTCTCGAGCCGCCGCGCGGATGCGTCGGCGGTAGTCGCTCGGGGTCGAACCCGTCCAACGCTTGAACGCGCGCCGGAACGCGCGCACGTCGGCGTAGTCCACCTTGATCGCGATGTCGCGGATCGTGTCCGTGCCGACGAGCAGTCGTCGCGCGATGTCTTCGCGCGCGTTGCGGAGCAGCTCCTGGAACGCGGTCCCCTCGTGCTGCAACCTGTCTTGCAGCGTCCGGGTGCTCACGCCGAGCCGCGAAGCGCACTTCACGAGGGACAGCGCTTCGCCCTCGGCGAGGCGCGACTCGACGTCGGCGCGCACGCGGGCGGACATCGTGGGCGTCGGATCGATCGCGTCGATCTTGTCGCGGAGCGAGCAGTCGATGATCTCGCGGAGCGTAGGATCCGCGTCCTTCATCGGGAGCTCGAGGGCGGCCTCGGGCACGACGATCTCGGGCTGGGCCTCCGTAGGGATCACGCTGCACGGGACGACCTCGCCGAGCTTCTGAATCGCGCGGTCGTCACCGAAGTCGACGGAGACGTACGCGGGATCCCACAAGTCGGCGGTCGCGTCCTTCGCGATCCGAATCACGCTCGCGAGGGCGAACTCCGCGGTGGCGTCACCGACCGGCGTCCCACTCCCGTGCGGTTGGAGGTAGCGGATGCGGAGCGCGTCGGCGTCGCGCCTCAGATCGAAGATCGGTTCGCCGTGGATGAGCGCGTTGTAGCGAGCGAACGACGCGAAGGCGCGCCCGAGGACGTCGCTCGTACGAAACGCGTACTCGACTTCCCTGAACTCGCCGCGGTCGATGGAGCACGCCATGCTCGTCCCGAACCCTACGGGATCGACCTGAGCGATGACGCGTTCCCAGAGGCGGTGCTCGAGGTCACCGTCGACGAACGCGCCGGGCGCGTCGATCTCTTCGGGGCGGATCCCGAGATCCGCGAGGATGTGTTCGACGTCCACACCGCGCTGCTCCGCGACGGCGACGATGGCGCGGACGAGCGCGGCCGAGACGCGGGGCCGATGCACGGTGGAGGCCGACCCGGGCGTGGGGTGTCGGTGGTCTGGACCGTACTTCTGCATGGTCCTTTTGATTGCAAAGTGGGGGCCAGCCGCGCAGGGCGTGAGGACACTCGACGCAAATCGAGACGATCTGCCGCACCCGTGCATGATTGCGACTTTTCGAGCGCCACAGGGGCAGCCTACGCTCCGCCCCGATGCCGAACAGTCTGGCGACATTGATTCGAGACAACGAGCAGACGCTCTTGGACAACTGGCTCACGGTCCAGGTGAAGGACGAAGCCGTGCGCTCCGATCTCGTGGGCGCCTCGGAGCGGCGTCAACGTTCGGTGCTCTTCGTCGACGGTGTGCGACGCGCCCTCGAAGGCGGACTCACCGACTACGAGGACGACGCGTGGGACGACGTCCGTGCGCTGACCTCCGACATGGGGCGCGCGTGGTCGCGGCTCGGCGTGACGCCCGTCGACACGGCGATGTTCGTGCTGTCGTTCAAGCAGTCGTTGTTCGACCTGATGGTGAAGCTCATCTCGGCGCGAGATCAGCTCGCGGAGGAGCTCCGCGTCGCTACTTCGGTGTTCGACCAACTCGGGCTCCACGTCACGGCGGTGAGTCTGGACGAGCGCGACGAGATCATCACGCGGCAGCGCGAAGAGGTGATGGAGCTGTCCACCCCGGTGGTCGAGGTATGGGCGGGGATCGTGGTGCTCCCGATCATCGGCGTCCTCGACTCGTCGCGTACTCAGCAGGTGATGGAGACGTTGCTCCAAGAGATCGTCCGCCGCGAAGCCGAAGTCGCGATCCTCGACATCACCGGCGTCCCCGCCGTGGACTCGGTGACGGCGCAACACATCGTGAAGACGGTCGCGGCGGCGCGCCTGATGGGGACGACCTGCGTCATCTCCGGCATCCGACCTCAGATCGCGCAGACGATGGTCACACTCGGCGTCGACCTCGGTGACGTCGAGACGCAATCCAGCTTGCGCTCGGCGTTGAGCGCGGCCATCGAACGACTCGGGTATCGGGTCACGAAGAGCGGATGAGGGGCGCCGGATGGAACGGATACCGATTCTTCGTCTGGGCGAGTTCCTCCTCGTCAGCGTCCAAGTCGACATGCACGACGAGCTGGCGTTGCGACTCCAAGAGGATCTCCTGGGTAAGTTGGAGGAGACCGGCTGCCGCGGAGTGCTGATCGACATCGGCGGCCTCGACGTCGTCGACTCGTTCGCGGGGCGCCTCCTCGGCGACGTCGCTCGGATGTCCAAGATCCTGGGCGCCGAAACCGTCCTCGTGGGGATCAAACCGGAGGTCGCGATGACGCTGGTCGAGCTGGGCGTCACCCTCCAGGGGATTCACACCGCTCTCGACATCGATCGCGGCATGGAGAGGCTGAGATCGCTGATCGCTTCCTAGAGGCGCTCGCGCCCGTTCGCGTCCAAACCAGCGCGGATCTCACGCGCGTCCGCTCCATGGTCCGGGGAGTCGCCCGCGCCGTCGGGATGACTTCGTTCGAAGAGACCAAGGCGTTGACGATCGCGAGCGAGCTCGGGCGTAACATGCTCCACCACGCGAGCGGCGGGCGCATGACCGTCGAGCCCGTGGAACACGACGGAAGGCACGGCATCGTGATGCGATTCGAAGACGAAGGGCCCGGGATCGAAGATCTCGACGCCGCGTTCGTCGACGGCTTCACCACGGGCGGTGGCCTCGGCCTCGGGCTCGGTGGGTCGCGTCGGATGGCCCACGCCTTCTCCATCGATCGGCGGGACGGCGGGGGAATCGTCGTCTCTGCTACGTTGTACAGGAAGAAGTGATCGAAGCCGTCCCACGCCGGAGCGTCGCGCTCCGTGATCTGAGCGCGGCCGCGACGGTCCGCGCCGCCGCGCGCGAGTGCGCGGCGCGCCTCGGTTTCTCCGTCGCGCGGATCGGCGAGGTCGATCTCGTGGTCACCGAGGCCGCGAAGAACGCGGTGCTCCACGGCGAAGGCGGACAGGCCCTCGTCGGCACCGACGGCGACGTCGTCCACCTCTCCGTCCTCGACTCCGGCCCCGGTATGTCGAACCTCCAGCGCTGCGTCCGCGACGGCTTCTCCACGGCCGGCACACCGGGACACGGCCTGGGCACCATCCTCCGCCTCTCGACCGCGGCCGACATCGCGACGGCCCCGGATGCGGGGACGGTGATCGACGCGCGCCTCGCCGAGTCGAGCGACACCAAGCTGCCCCTCGAAGCGTTCGAAGTCGGTACGATCGTCCGCGCGCACCCCGACGAATCGGTGTCCGGCGACACGATTGCCGTAGCGACGGCCGGCGAAGAGACCACCGTCATGGTCATCGACGGCCTCGGCCACGGTCGGCGCGCCCACGAAGTCGCGGAGCTCGCCGTCGCGGCGTTCCGCGACTCGGCGCGCGAAGACCCGGAGTCGATCGTCCGCGAGATCGACGCGGCGCTCCGCGGCGTGCGCGGGGGCGTCGTGGGCGTCGCGCACATCGGACCGACGCACCTGTCGTTGTGTACGCTCGGCAACATCGACGCCTTCGTCCTCGGGCCCGACCGCGAGACGCGCTTCCCCGCGACGCATGGCACGGCCGGAGTCGCTATCCCCAGACTGACCACGCACCGCACCGAGTTCGGGCCGCGCGACGTCCTCGTCATGCACTCGGATGGCCTCAGGCGCGTACGCGATCCGATGCGCTTCCCGGGCCTCCTCGCGCGGCGCGCCTCCACGATCTCGGCGGTCCTCTTCCGCGACCACGAGCGGCGCTCGGACGACGCGTCGGTCGCCGTCGTGAGGAGGCGCCCGCAGTGAACAGCCCGGAGCGACAGGTCATCGCGATCGATTCGCCGGCGGCCGTCGTCGCCGCGCGCCGCATCGCGCGACAGTTCGCGACGGACGCGGGACTCCGTGTCCTCGACCAGACCCGCTTCGCCACCGCCGTCTCGGAGATCGCCCGCAACGCGTTGTTGTACGCGTCGGCGGGGCGCTTGGAGCTCGCGCACATCGCGGAGGGGCGCCGCGCCGTCGTCGCCCGCGTCGACGACCAGGGCCCCGGCATCAAAAACCTCGACGACGTCCTCGAAGGCAAACACGACTCGGAGCGCGGCCTCGGGCGCGGCCTCGCGGGGACGCAGTCGCTGGTCGACGAGATGCGCATCGAGACCGGCGAGCGAGGCACGACCGTCGAGCTCGTGAAGTACGTCGGCGTGCGGAACGGTCGAGCGGTGCCACCGCCGATCCGCGCGGAGCCGAAGAGGGCCCCTCGACCGGCGCCGCCCCCGCGCGCGATCGAGCTCGACAAGGACGAGCTCCTCGACGACCTCCGCGAACAGAACGACGCCCTGCTCCAGACCATCCAGGGCCTCGTCGAGGCGGAGCGCGCGCTCGCCAAGAACCGCAAGCGCCTCGCGCTCGCGATCGACCTCGCCGGCATCGGCACGTTCGAGTGGCGCGAAGACGGGAGCATCGCGTGCGGCGAGCACTACCGCTCGCTCCTCGGTTTCGAGAGCGCCCCCGCCGACGTGCAGCAGATGCTCGAGCACATCCACGAGGACGATCGTGACAACGTCCAGCGCGAGCTCGTCGCCGTCCTCGAGCGCGCGGGCGTCGCGTCGATCGACTTCCGGAGCACGAACGGGCGGTGGCTCTCCGCGCGTCTCTGCGCCGACGACGTCGAGACCGAGCGCGGCACCGGGATGGGCGTCGTCCTCGACGTGACTTCGCACCGGCGCGCCGAAGCCCGCGCGCGCGAGCGCGTCCGCTTCCAGCAACAGCTGATCGGCATCGTGAGCCACGACCTGAGGAGCCCGCTGCAGGTCGCGAACACGGCCGCGACGCTCCTCCCGGAGCTCGGGCCACTCACGCCGGAGCAAAAGAAGACGACCAGCCGCATCCTCTCGTCGGCGCACCGCGCGACGCGGCTCGTGCAGGACCTCCTCGACTTCGCGCGCAGCAGCCTCGGCGGCCGACTCCCCGTGTCCCCGGGCGCGTGTGACCTCGGCGAGCTCGCCGATCACATCGCGCAGGAGACCAAGAGCCTCGATCAGGACCACGACCTGGAGTTGAAGCTCGACGGCGACCTGCAGGGCACGTGGGACGCCGACCGCCTGTCGCAGGTGATGACGAACCTGCTCCACAACGCGTTCCTGTACTCGCCGGCCGGCTCGACGGTGACGCTCTCGGTCTGCGGGCGCGACGCCGCGACGGTCGAGCTCTCCGTCCACAACGCCGGTGAGCCCGTCCCGCCCGAGCTCCTCGCTTCGCTCTTCGAACCGCTCGACGAACGAACGCGCCCCGAGAACGGGCGCACGCGCAGCAGCGCGGGGCTCGGGCTGTTCATCGTCCGCGCCGTCGCGCTCGCGCACGGCGGCGAGGCCCGCGCCGAGTCGACCGCCGCCGGCGGCACGCTCATCACGGTGACGTTGCCGCGTCACGCTCCGGAGTAGACGCATGAGAGCGCGCCTTCGATGGCGCGCTACTCGGTCATCGCCGCGAGGCCCTCGTCGACGCTCACGACCGGCGCATAGCCCAGCTCGCGCCGGGCCTTGTCGGTCTTCACCGTCACCGAGCTCGACATCATCGCGGCCGCGAAGCGCGTGAGCGGAGGCGTGGACTCGACGCCGAACGTCCGCCAGATCACCTCCGTGACGCTCGCAGACGTACGCGCGAGCCACCGCGGGACGCTGCGCGAGGGGAGCACCAGAGCCTCCGTCGCCGCGAGCCTCTCGAGGAAGTCCTTCAGGGTCGTGTCCTCGTCGTCGGCGACGAAGTAGGCCTGGCCGCCTCGACCCGCGACGAGTGCGCGCTCGATCGCGTGGACGAGGTTCGCGACGTGCGTCGTGGAGGTCTGCGCACGCCCGTGATCGATCCAGCTCCACCCACCCGTCTCGACCATGCGTCGGATCGCGGGGAGGACGCTCTGGTCACGAGGGCCCCAGACGAAGCGTGGACGGATCGAGATGGTCGTGAACGCCTCGCCATTCGCGGAGAGGACGAGGCGCTCCGCTTCCGCCTTCGTCTCCGAGTAGAGGAACCGTTGCTGGTCCGGGTATGGCTGAGTCTCGTCGATGCCGATCAGATCGTGGCCGTCGAACAGCGCCGCTTCCGTGCCGACGAAGATGAAGCGCGCGACGCCAGACGTCCGGGCGGCGCCGAGGAGGCGCTGCGTCCCGTCGACGTTGATGCGCCAGAAGACCTCGCGCGTGCCCCACTCCTCGACGTACGCCGCGCAGTGGACCACGGCGTCGCAGTCTGCGAGGTGCTCGGCAGCGACGTCGTCGAGGCTACATCGCGACGGGTCGGCGCCCAACGCCACGACTCGCTCGACGCTCGCATCGCTGCGCGCCATCGCGCGGACCTCGTGACCCGCGGCGACGAGCGCCTCGATGACATGACCTCCGACGAAGCCCGAACCCCCGGTAACGAAAACGCGCATGATGGTCTCCTTGTCAGATCGCGAGGCGGAGCGAGGCGCCGGTGCTCAACAGACCCGGCGGCACGCCGACGCCGAAGAACGACGGATCGATCTCGAACGTGAAGCTCCCGCCCGCGGGTCCCACGAACATGCGGAGGAACGCGTTGACCTGCAGGTACGAGAGGACCTGAACGCTGTAGTTGAGGTTCAGCGTGGTCGACCGGTCCGAGAGGTTCGTGACCGCGGCGAACACGAAGGTCGTGTCGTCCCAGCTCCCCGGACCGAAGAGCACCGCCGACAGCGCGAGGTAGTGCTCCGACAGGAACAACGGGTTGAACGGCACCGCGCTCGTCGCGTCCGCGCCGAACGCGCCAGAGCCGACGGCGAGCGGGACGAGGTAGAGCGACTCGTCGTCGAAGCTGACGCTGTTGTAGAAGTACTCGAGCGCGAGCGTGACGTTGTCGCGATCGCTGTACGGGATCTGGATCTCCGCCCCGAGGACGGCTTGCGGGAGGAGCTCGTCCGAGCGGTCGAACGCCGTGGGGAAGACGAGCGTGGTGTCGCCGTTGGCGTCGACGTCGGCGGCGAAGCGGCCGCGGTAGAACGTGCGATCCTCGCCGTAGCGCACCGCGACCTCCGCCTTGAGATCGAACCACCACACGCCGCTCGTGACGTCGAAGCCCAGGCGGAGCGGTTGGTCCTTGCGGACCGCGGCCGACGCCGCGATCTCGGTCTTGTCGAACACGAACTCCGCGCGGAACGCTCCGCCGACCTCGTCGATTCGGTTGGCGCCGTCGAACTGCGCGATCGCGTAGAAGTTCCAGCCGAGCGACTCGACGGGGTAGTGCAACTTGAGGATCGGGACGCCGAGGCGGAGATCGAAGAACGCGAACGGATCGATCAACGCAGGGTTGAGGAAGTCCGTCGGGTTCCACAGGCGCCCGCTGCCCCACCGCTGGCGCTCCTTGCCGAACGTGATGAACAGCTGCCGGTCGACGTCGAACTTGAGCCAGAGCTGATCCAGGAGGAACCGCGTGCTCTCGACCGGCTGACCGGTGAAGTCGGTGTCACCGGGCGCGACCGTGAAATCGTAGTTGGTGCGGACCTTCACGAAGCCCCGCACGCGCGGCGACGGGCGCGCGTCGAGGTAGACCTCGAAGAAGCTCGGCGATCGCAGCGGGAACGACTCCGGGTCGCCCGAGCGGGCCGCGTCCCACTGGCCCCAGAGCCAGAGCGTCCCGCCGATGTCGAGGTAGTCGTCCGCAGCCTCCGCCGCGTTGGCGAGGCGGTCGAGGAGGCCTTCGCCACCCGCGAGGACGCGCGCGTCACGGTCGGTGCCGCCGAACATCGCGTCGTCGCGATCGGCGGTCGGGGTGGAGGTACCGGCGCCAGCGACCTCCGGTTCGCGTGCGCCGGGCGCCTCGCCGAAGATGGCTTCGTCGCGGTCGTCGGTGGTGCCGAAGATCTCGGCGTCGCGCTCGTCGGGGGTGCCGAAGATCTCGGCGTCGCGCTCGTCGGGGGTGCCGAAGATCTCGGCGTCGCGCTCGTCGGACGGCGCTGCGCTGGACGTCGCCGTCTCCTGTGCGTCCGCCGGAGCCGCCGCCGCGAGGGTGGTGACGATCGTGAGCGCCACGAACGCGCCGCGTCCGCGACACGACGCGCGCGGGGTCATCGGCTCTTGCTCTCGAGCCAGGCCTTCGTGAAGATGTTCTCGCTCAGCGGCTTCAGATCCACGGTCGTGATCACCACGGTCGTCTTGTTGCCCTTCTCGACCTCGTCGAAGATCCGAATCTCCTCGGGGTAGTAGACCTCCGAGCCCTTCGACTCCGAGAACACCTTCTTCCACTTCGGGTAATAAGTCGTGCGCATCAGCCGCCCGGACAACGCGAAGTCCTGACGCTTGAGCATGTTGCCGGTCGCCGCGTCGACCCACATGTGGAGCACCGGGTACGCGACGTCGACGCCCTTCTTCGCCTTCAGCTCGAGGTGATGGACGTCGAACTTGCCGAGCTTCTCGTCCTTCACCCACTTGGCGTCGAATTCCTCGGCGAGGCGCGACTCGTCGAAGTCCTGGCGCCGCGAGTCCGTGCCGAGGATGCGCTCGCGCTCGGTACGGCGCTCCCACTTTCCGACGGTGGGGTCGTACATGAACATGTTCTTGTCGAGGCGCAGGTACCCCTTCCCCGCCTCCGACTTGGGCTTGAGGAAGAGGATCATGAGTTTGTCGTCCTCGTCCCGCCGGTAGAACACGCCCTGGTAGACGAGGTCGTTCTTACCGCGCTCCTTCTGCTCGATGTAGCAGAGCGCCTTGTAGTCGCCGGAGTTGCGCTGACGGTCGTCCAGCTCCTGGACGATCGCGTCGACCTTCTTCTGATCCAACGCCCACGCGGGCTCGCTCACCACGAGACCGAGCAGCGCCGCCGCGGTCACCTTCATACTCATCGTCGTCATCGTACTCACCTCGAAATCAGCTCGCGTGTTGGATCGCCTTCACCGGTTGCAGTCGCGACGCGCGGAACGCCGGCAGGAAAGACGCGAGCGAAGCGACGATCGAGAACGCGATCATCGCGCCGACCAACTGACCAGGCGTCGCCACCAGGTGCAGCCGGTCGGACATCAGGATGGCCTGCACCGCCTCGGACGTGATCGTGATGCTCGCGGCGTCGATCGCCGCGGCGATCCCCATCCCGAGCAACCCACCGAGCAGGGTCGAACCCAGCCCGAGCAGGATCGACTCCAACAGGAACATCACCAACACGCGCGAGCGCGACATCCCGATCGCGCGCAGCGTACCGATCTCGGAGGTCCGCTCCCGCACACTCATCATCATGCTGTTCGTGATGCCCACCGCGATGATCAGGCTCAACACGACCATCAGCAAGAATGCCCCGGCGTCGATCAGGTAGAGGAGCCACGACATGTACGAGACCTCGTCGCGCCAGATCGT
>JAUHYN010000200.1 GCA_030426505.1 bacterium
CGGCCTGGATGACGTGCAGCTACGCCCACACGCCGAAGAAGCACGACTTCAAGGCCAACCTCGCGCCGGTCTTCGCGCGGTACCTCGCGGATCGCGGCGTGTCCGCCGAGCCGCCCCCGCGACCCGAGCGCGAGCGCCCCGTCCTCGCGGTGCTGTCCGAGCGCTTCGAGCACGGCCACGCGATGTTCCGCTGCTACGCTCCGTCGCTTCGGCAGTTGAAGCGCGACTTCCACGTGGTGCTGTTCTCGCTGCCGAACGCGGTGGACGAACACGCGAACGACGTCGTCGACGAGGTCGTCACGTTCGACTTCGATCCGCGCGACCCGGCGGCCATCGCAGAGCGCATCCGGGCGTACGCGCCGGACGTCGTCTACTACCCGAGCCTCGGGATGGCGCACTGGACGGTGCTGCTGTCGAGCGCCCGGCTCGCGCCCGTGCAGGTGCTCGGGTTGGGGCACCCGGCGTCCTCGCGTTCACCCGTCATCGACTATGTGGTGACCGAGGAGGGGCACTCGGGTGACCCGGCCGACTACACGGAGACGATCGTCACGATGCGGCGCGGCGGTCACCCGTTCGAGCGCGTGGAGACGACGGTCACCGCGGTGCCGCCGCGCGAGCGCGCAGACCCGTTCCGCATCGCGGTCCCCGCGAATGCGATCAAGCTGTCGGCGGGCCTGTTGAGGACCTGTCGCGCCATCCGCGACCGCGCGACGCGGCCGGTCGAGATCCACTTCTTCCCGAACCTCCGCGGCATGTACGCGGAGCAGGCGCGCGCGGCGATTCAGGACGTGCTCCCGGGCGCGGTGGTCCACGCGCCCATGCCGTACGAAGATTACGTCGCGGCGCTGTCGGCGTGTGACCTGCACCTGTCGCCGTTCCCGTTCGGCGGGACGAACTCGAACGTGGACACGCTGAGGCTCGGCATCCCGATGCTCTCCCTCGCGGGGACGTTCTCGGCGTCGGCGGGGGAGATCGAGATGCTCGAGCGGATCGGCCTGGCGGATGCGCTGGTCGCGAACGACGTCGCCGACTACGAGGCGCGCGCGCTCCGCATCGTCGAGGACGACGCCCACCGCATCGCCCTCGCGCAGCGCGTGGCCGAAGCGGATCCGGAGGCTGCGTTCTGCGGCGGGCACGACGAGGCCTCGCCGACCGAGTTCGTGGATACGATCCGGTGGATCCACGAGACGCACGCGACGCTCCAGGCGGACGGTCGCAAGGTCTGGGCGCCGAGCTAGTTCTCAGCGACTAGCGGGCAGCCGGCAGCTCCTCGGTGCGACGCTTCAGCGCCTGATGCGCTCGGGAGATCTTGCTGCGGACTGGAAGCTATTTGCTGCGGGCTCTTATGCGACCCGTCGGCGGGCGACGCCGAGCGTGGTCCCGATCGCGGGTCGCGCGGCGCCGAAGAGGACGGCCACCGCGCCTTGTCCGCACATCACGATCGTCTCTGCGCCGACGTTTGCGACCACGGTGCCCGCTGGGGCCGGGCGCTCGACCGGCACCGGCCGGGCGGCGCGCACCTCGTAGCGACGGCCTTCCTGGTCGTCGGTGAACGCGGGGGGGAGCGGCGCCGGGAGCGCGCGCGTGAGGTTGAAGACGTCGCGCGCCGAGCGGGTCCAGTCCACGCGCCCGTCCTCCGGCGTTCGCCGCCGTGCGTAGGAGCTCACGCCCCTCTGCGGCATGCCGGCGGGGATGCGCTGTTCGGCGTCCATGCCGACGAAGAGCTCGGCGACGAGCGCGGCGGAGGCGGCGTCGATGTCGGCGGTGAGCGAGTGCAGATCGTGATCGTCGCGGATCGTCACGCGGCGCTGCGCGACGATCGGACCGGTGTCGACGCCGGCGTCGATCCCGTGGACCGTCACGCCGGTCTCGGCCGCGCCGTCGACGAGCGCCCAGGAGACCGGGTGGACGCCGCGGTACGCGGGGAGGAGCGCGGAGTGGACGTTGAGTGTCCCCCAGCGCGGCGCCGTGAAGACGGGCGCGCGGAGGATCTCGAAGCGGCAGACGAGGAGGAGGTCGACGTCCCGGAGGTGTTCGGGTGCGAGGGCGCCCGGCGCGATCAACGCGACGTTCGCGGCGCGGGCCCACGCCTCGACGCGGAGCCGATCGTCGTCGCCGAGGCCCTTGGGGACCGCGATGCGCCGCGGCACGAAGCCGGCGGCGCGCGCCGCGTCGAGGACGCCGAGGCCCTGCGCCTTACCGCCGGCGAAGACCCACGAGAAGGCCACGGTTCACTTCCACTCGTTGTCGAGCGGGAACGTCGCGTAGCGCGGACGAATCGCTTTGCCGATCGCGGGCACGAGGCGCTCGTCGAAGATCGCCTGGATGTTCTTGGTGTCGAGGTCGATGTGGTACTCGAGCCAGAACCAGAAGCGCCCCATGTCGCGCGTGAACTCCACGTGCTGGTCTGCCTTCCCGACCCACTGGATGATGTTCCACATCAGCTTGCCCTCGAGGATCGCGGCCCAGATGTGTTCTTCCACGTGGAGGGTCTGCGTGACGGGGCCGTCGTCGTCGAAGTCGATCGCGAAGCCGTCCGTCGGGTTGGCCTTCATGACGAAGCCGAAGCCCGCGTTCGGGCCGTCGACGGCGATCCGGAAGCGGCAGTCGAAGTCGATATAGTCCTTGGTCATCCACTTCGCGACCGTCTCGCAGCGCAGCTGCGAGCGCTCGACGAGGTCTTCGAGCGAGACGTCGTGGAGCCAGGTCTCGATCGCGTCGATCTTCGGCTGGAAGCGCTGCTTCGCAGCGCGCATCTCGTCGAGCATGTTCTCCCAGTCGACGCCCGGGTGGCGGCGGTCGACGCCCGCCGTGGTCCAGCGGTCGCTCGGGTACAGCGTGACGAGCTCGCAGTCCGGGTAGTTGTCCTTCACCATCTTCTCGAAGAGCAGCGGCGTGGTGCGGTTCGCCCAGTTGTTGTGGAAGTACCGGTCCGACAGCCAGCCGAAGTCGCCGGCGAACGGCGCGATGCGCTTCGGCTTCACGTGCTCGAGGAGGCGGCGCTGCTCGCGGAACGCGATCTTGCGGCGGTGCGCGGCCTCGCGCATCTCGGCCTCGCCCATGAGGAAACAGCCGGGGAACATCGTGACGCCGCCCGACTGGATGAGCGCGAGGTCGATGTTCGGCCAGCGCGCGTGGATCTTCTCGCACAGCGGGACGTCGTTCACGTTGTCGTTGATGTCGAGGATCGTGGCGTCGTGGTGTTCGATGACGATCGCCGCGTTCTCCCAGTCCTGGTCGCGCGAGTCGGCGGCCGGGACGACCGTGAGCGGCGTGTTGCCCCCGAGGAGGTACGAGTCCCACGAGCGCACGCGGTGGATCTTCGAGAATCCCAGCTCGCGCATCACGCGCTCGACCGTGTACGCGCGCAGCGACGGGTGGTCGTCGTACGCGGGCAAGATGACCTGCACGTTCCGCGAGATGCGATCGATCGACGGGATGTGGAAGTGGTCCTCGTGCGAGTGCGTGATGAAGAGGTAGTCGATGCCGTCGACCACTTCGTCCGGTGGCACGACCGCGGGCGGGAACTTCCACGTGCTCAGGTTGAAGACCGGCTCGTTGAGGAACCAGGGGTCGACGAGCAGCGTGCCGAACTCGCCGCGGATCTTGAGGGTGGCGTGGGAGATGAACTCGATCTCGAGGGGCTTCTTCATGCGGTCCTCCGGGCGCGCGTCGCGTCGGGGGCGCCCGGCCAGAAGTCGGGCGTCACGAGCTGGGTCGCGACGGCGTAGTGGAAGGGGTCCACGAAGCGACGCTCGATGAACGTCGGCTCCGCAGCGTTGTTGAAACGGAAGTTGACGGTGAGTCGCGCGCGTCGCGTCGTGTTGACGCCGCTGCGATGCACCAGGAACGACGAGAACAGGAGCAGCGCGCCGGGCGGGATGTCCACCTCGACGAAGTCGTGATCCTGATCTTCGAGTGCGAGCGGGTAGTCGCCCTCCGCGTCCGGGCCGAACGGGAGGAGGCCCGCGGTGTGGCTGCCGGGGACGATCTGCAGGCGCCCCATCGCGTCGTCGATCGGCACGAGCGGAGTCCACGCGACGACGCCGTCGAGGCTGCCCTGCATGTTCGACCACTCCTGGTGCGCGGGGAGCTGCGCGTACCGCGGCGTCTTCGCGAGGTGCGGCGCGTGGAACCACATGAGCGGGCGCGCGGCGAGGGTCGGGTGGTCGAGGCCGAGGCGCGTGAGGATGCCTTCGAGGCGTTCGTCGACGCCGAGCCGGTAGAGCGAGAGCAGGTGGTTACAGAGCTTCGCGGCGCCGTGGTAGGTCGCGAAGTCTTCCGCGAAGAGCGTGGCGAGGCGCTGGTCGAGCGCGGCGCCGTCGACGTCGGCGACGTCCTCGCGGCGTTCGCGGCAGAAGAAGACGCGCTTCACGTCGTCGACGAGATCTTTGACGCGGCGTGCGTCGAAGAACTCCGGGACGACGACGTAGCCGTCGCGCGCGAATGCGGCGGCGAGCGGGTTGACTACGTTCATCGCGCGGCTCCGGGCTTGATGAAGTACGCGTTGGGGACGGTGGAGAACGGGAACTTCTCCATGCGCGGCATCCCGCGCTCGGCGAAGAACTCTTCGATCGCCTTCGCCTCGCCCTGCCACGGCGGCATGCCGTAGCCGTTGAACGCGACGACGCCGCCGGGGACGACGAGCGGGTAGAGGTGCTCGAGGCCGATCTTCGTCGGCTCGTAGAGGCCGATGTCGAAGTACAGGAGGCTGAGCCGCATCCCGAGGTTCTCCTTCGCGAACGCGGGGACGGTCTCGGCGATGTCGCCGTCGATCAGGCGGACGCGCTCGACGCCGGGGAGGAGGTTGTCGTCGTTGTGGAGCTGCACGAGCCCCTCGGCGAGGGCCTTCGGGGACTGCATTCGTCCCAGGACGCGCTGTACCCAGGGCTCGGCCGCGCCGTCGGCGCCGGTGTAGTTCGCGTAGCCGTCGAAGTGGTCGAAGCCGAACACCTTGCGGTTGCGATCGCCGGGGCAGAACGTCTCGAGCAGGTTGCCCCAGGTGAACAGGCCGCTGCCGCGGAAGACGCCGAGCTCGGCGACGCAGCCGGGCAGGTCGCGGATGTGCTTGAAGAGCTCGTAGTGGGCGAGCAGGCGGGGCAGCTCGCGGCGGCGGAGGAACGCCGGGTAGTCCTTCACCACGTCGCGGACGCCGAGGCCGGCGTCGGACACGAGCGCTTCGAGGCGGTCCCAGTGTTGGCGCTCGGCGTCGTCGTAGCGTTGGCGCGTGGCGCCGCCGATGCGGTCGTCGGTCTTCGAGTCCATCTGACTGCTTCGAATCGGCACATGCGCCGAGAGGATGACCGAAAAATCGTCTCGTCCTGGATCACGCGGCGCGCCGGTCGGCGTGGCGGTAGGCGGGGAAGAAGCCGGTGGCCGCCGGGTCGACGCGGGCTTCGGCGCACAGGGCCGCGTAGCGGGCGGGATCGAAGACAGTGCGGACGGCCTGCACGGGGACGCGGGCGGCGCCGAAGCGGCGCTTGAACTCGGCGACGCCGTCGTCGCCGCGGATGCCGCCGCCGAGGTTGACGGTGTCGTGGCCGAGCGCCTTCAGGCGGAGGAAGCCCGCGTAGAGCAGGCCGGCCGCGAGGGGGGCGGCGTCGGGGGTGCGCGCGAGGAGCATGTACTCCGCGCAGGCGCCGCGCCCGAACAGCGCGACGGCGTCGATGGCGCCGGTCGGGCCGCGCGCGCCGACGAGGAGGGCGTCCTCGTGGCCGCACCAGGCGGCGAGGGTGTCGGGGGCGAAGCGGTAGACCGCGGAGGCGCCCACGCGCTCGGCGTGGTGAGGGTACAGCGCGAGGAAACGCGCGGCGTTCTCTTCGGGGTCGTCGACGATCTCGAGGTCGCCGTTCCTCAGCTGCGAGCGGCGGCGCGACGACATGCGCGCGAGGAAGTCGCCCTCGAGCGAGAGCACGAACGATTCGGTGAGGGGCGCTGCTTCGAACGGCGCCAGGGCGGGGTGGAGCATCGCGTAGGCGGCGACCCAGCCCTCGGCGCGGCCGCGGGCGACGAACGCTTCGGTGAGGCCGTCGAGGTCGCCGTCGCCGACGAACCCGGAGAAGCCGTAGGGCGTGTAGACGTCGACGGCGTCGCCGCGGGTGCGGCGGGCGAGCGGGCACACGGCCCTCCCGTTCGAGTGCTCGGCCACGAAGAGGACGACGTCGCCGAGCGGGGCGTTGTACGCCGCGGTGTGGGCGATCGCGTGGGGGAGGTCGGCGATCGCCGCGGTCCACGCGTCGGGGTCGGTCACCGGGACGAGGCGGGTCTCGAACCGCACGATGGTGAGTTCGGACGATCCGTGCGCCGCCTTGAGACGTTTGTTCGCGACGACGGTGCTCGATTTCGAGACAGATCGGCCGATGGGTTCGCGTGATGGACGGCTTCACGATCGTCGGTGGGAGTATCGGGTGTCTGGTCGCGGCCTCTGAGGCGGCGCGAGCCGGCGCGCGGGTGCGGTTGATCGCGCCGCGGCGCGGTCTGGGGAGCGGGTTCTCTTCGGTCGACGCCTCCGGACGCGCCGTGGATCTCGGCGCGCGCTTGATCGAGGTCGCCGCGGAGCCGTCGCCGCCCTCCGGCGACTGGGCCCCCGGGGAGGCGCGGCGCCACTCGCACCACGTGAAGGCGTACGTCGAAGGACTCCTGGAGGCGCCGCTCGTGGAGTTGGCGCAGGCGAAGGTCGCGCTCGACGGGCGCCACGCGGACGACTTCCTCGCCACGCTCGACCTCTCCTCGATCTGTCAGTTGGTCTCGCGCGCGGAGCTCGCGGCGATGCGTCGCGAAGCGGAGATGTCGACGTGGTGCGTGGACGGGACGCTCGAGTCGGCGTCGCTCGCGTGCCACGGCCCGACCTTCCACGCGCGGTTCGTCGCGTCGCGCGCCGAGAAGCTGTACCCCGGTCGCTGGCGCCACGTGGGCGCGGACGTGCGGCACCGGATCTGGGCGCCGCTGTTCCACCCGAACACGCTGCGCGCGGGCCTCGAAGGCCGCATCGAGCGGGGGCGGGATCCGGTGCGCTACTTCGCGCCGGCGTCGGGTGTGTTCGGCGGGATCGTGAAGCGACTGCTCGCGCGCCTCGAGCGCGACGGCGTGGACCTCGTCCTCTACGATCGCCTCGACGGCATGAGCGGTGACCAGCTCGTCGTCGACGGCGCGCCGATCCCGATCGCGGGCGAGCTGGTGCTCGGCGTCTCCTTCGCGGAGCTCGCGCGACTCGCGGGGCACGCGGAAGACGTCGACGACATGGCGCTCGACGTCGCCTGGCTCGAGGTCGCCGCGGAGGACCTCCTCGTGGACGCCGCGTACGTCAACGTGATGGACGCCGCGAACCCGGCGTACCGCGTGAGCTTCGGAGGGCGCGCGCCGGCCGGTCGCCGCGTCGTCTGTGTGGAGCTCGCGGCGAGCGCGGCCTCGCGCGCCGTGGACGCGGTGACGCAGGCGAGCATCGTGCGCGCGGGCGCGGACGTGGTCTTGTTGCGCGCGGCGTCCGGGGTCCGCGTGTCGGCGCCGACGGACAAGAACCGATGGCGGGTCACGCGCGCGAAGGTCGCGCTCCCGCCCGCCCGATACCTCGGTTCCGTCCGGGACCTGCGCGCGGACACCTTCGCGGAGCACGTCCTGCAGGGCCTCGCGCTCGGCGCGAACGCGGTACGCCGCGCGGCCTGAGTGCTACCATCGCCCGCGCGATGTGCGGGCGCTTCACCCAGACCAAGGACAAGGACGAGATCGCCGAGCTGTTCGGGCTCCCGTCGCTGCCGGACTACGAGCCGCGCGCGTGGTCGCCGACTGACGAACCCGCGCGCTTCAACATCGCACCGACGCAGGACATCCTCGTGATCCGCACGGCGTCGACGGGCCGCACGGGCGAGTGGATGCGGTGGGGCCTGGTCCCGCCCGGCGCCAAGGATCTCAAGGGCGGCGCGCGGATGATCAACGCGCGCTCCGAGACCATCTTCGACAAGCCGGTGTTCAAGACGGCGGCGACGTACCGCAGATGCTTGATTCCCTCCGACGGCTTCTTCGAGTGGCGCCGTGAGAACAAGACGAAGCAGCCGTTCTACATTCAAACGAACGGAGAGACCTTCGCGATGGCCGGCCTCTACGAACGCTGGAAGACACCCGCCGGCGACGTCGTGAAGACCGTGACGATCCTGACCTGCGCACCGAACGCCCTCGTCGCCGAGCTCCACGACCGGATGCCCGTGATCCTCCCGCGCGACGCCTGGAGCACCTGGCTCGATCCCGACACCCAGGACCGCGGCGCCCTCGAGCCGCTCCTCATCGCCTTCGACGGCGACGCCATGAAGATGACCGCCGTCCAGACCGACGTGAACAGCGTGAAGAACGACACCGAGGCCTGCGTGACCCCGCTCGTGAAGACCCAGGGGGGATTTCAATTCTAGCCGAGGCAGACCACCCGTGAGGGTGTTCTGTCCGAGGCTGTGCCAGGAAGGCGCGCGTAGCGCGTCTGACGTCGGTGCTAGCTCTCAGCGACCAGCGACCAGCCGGCAGCTCCTCGGTGCGACGCGTCAGCGCCTGATGCGCTCGGGAGATCTTGCTGCGAACTGGAAGCTATTTGCTGCAGGCTCCTGCCGAGGCAGAACACCCCACCCCCGCTTCACACCGATGTCACCGAGGCGTGGCTGGCCTCGTCGCGCGCGGCGCCTCATCGTCCGGGCCGTGCTCCTCGGACGCGGCGCGTGGTTCGGACTGGTCGCCGCCGTGGCCTGTGGGGGCCCGGCGCCGGCGCCGAGGATCGTGACCGATCCGTCCGGCAACGTCGCCCTGTGTGTCGCCAGCGCGGAGTGCGCTCCGGGCGAACGCTGCGAGAACGGGCTCTGCACGAGCGCCGCGCCCGCGCGGGACGGCGGCGTCGCAGCGCCCCGCGACGCCGGTGACGCCGGCCTCGATCGCGACGCCGGCCTCGATCGCGACGCCGGCGCACCTCGCGACGGCGGCACCGAGCCCGACGCGGGCTTCGAGCGCGACGCGGGCCTCGAACCCGACGCCGGCGTCGAGCGCGACGCCGGGTTCCGCGATGGCGGCGTCGCGCTGCCTTCGGTCGACGTCTCCGGCTGGCGCGTCGAGAACCGCGAGCACGACCCGGTGATACAGTCCTTCACGCTCCCCGCCGGCACCGTCCTCGCGCCCGGTCAGCACCTTTTGCTCGTGCGCGGCGTCGACCGCGCCGGCTTCGAGGCCGACGTGGGCGTCGACCTGGCCGCGCACGTCTTCATCCGCACCAACGCGCAGTCGAACGGCGTCCCGATCGTGAACGGCGCCGAAGCCTGGGCGCTCGTCGACGCGAGCGGCGCGACCGTGGACGGCCCCACGATGGCGGGCGCCATCGCGACGTCCTACCGCCGCAAGAACTCCGGCGACGCCGCCGATCCCGCCAACTGGACGATCGGCGGCGAGGTCGACGACGTCCCCGGCGCCGCGCTGCTCTCGTCCTCTGACGGCGTGCGGATCTGCCAGTGGTCCGACGACAGCGGCACCGGGCGCTACGTCTACGAGTACGTCGAGCTCTGCTACCACCCCTGAGCGCGCCTGGAGATCCGCGACGCGAACGGCGATGCTCGTTGCATCGCGATGTCGTTCACAGCCCTGCGAAGAGCGTCACCGTCGTCGACCGGCGCGACCGTCGACGTCCTCGGCGAACCGTGGTCGTTGGAGCCGCTCGGCGAGGGCGACGCGGCCGACGTCACGTGCGTCTCGTACGCCGCCGGCTCGGAGCGGACACCACACCCGTGGCCGGGCTATGCGCCGATGCCCGCACGGACGCGCGCGGTAATCGAGACCGTCGTGCGCGCGCTGTCGCCGACCCGGCTCTGGGTCGACGCCTTCTGTGTCCCGCCGGATCCCACGGAGCGCGCGGCGTGCCTGAGCGCGCTGGGTTCGATCTACGCGCGCGCGAAGTCGGTCGTCGTGGTGTTGTCGCCCAACTGCGCGAGCGCCCTCGAGCGCGCCGCGGCCTCTCAGAACCTGGACGAAGCCGCGCTCTGCGATCTGGACGCGGAGCCCTGGAGTACGCGCGTCTGGACGTACCAGGAGATCGTCAACGGCAACGACGTCTGGTTCATCGCGGAAGGGACCGACGGCCCGGTGGTGGCGGTCGAGGATCTCCTGCGGACGCTCTCGTACGGCCTCGGTGATCTCGAACGCGAGACCAGCGCCGAAGCGGTGCGCGCGCGCTTCTCGCGGCTCAACGATCTCCAGGACGTACTCCTCGACTGGAAGGTCGCGCTCTACCTCGAGCGCACCGCCTACCAAGTCATCACCAACATGCA
>JAUHYN010000201.1 GCA_030426505.1 bacterium
GTACCGTCCACGTCGTGCCGTAGAGGACGCGCGCGACGACCAACCCCAACGCGCCCTCGGGGTACGGCGCCGTGTAGCTGTTCGCCGAGGCCGCCCACGCGACCGTCATCGCGCCGCTCCAGATGCCGTCCACGAACGCGGCGTACTTCGCGTAGCGGAAGGCGTCGCGCTCTTCCTTCGGAGCGTCGGTGGTGACGGGCGCCTGCGCCGCGACCATCGCCGCGAGCGCGAGCACTGCGCTCACGGAGCCTGCTCGGCGAACTGCAGCTCGTAGAGGTGTTTGTACACCCCGCCCAGCTCGAGCAGCTCGTCGTGGGCGCCTTCCTCCACGACCCGCCCCTGCGCGAGGACCACGATGCGATCGGCGCGGCGGATGGTGGAGAGGCGGTGCGCGATGATGATCGCGGTGCGGTCCTCGATCAGCGCTTCGAGGCCGGTCTGGATCAACGACTCCGTCTCCGGGTCCACGGAGCTGGTCGCTTCATCGAGCACGAGGATCTCCGGGTCGAGCGCGAGCGCGCGCGCGAACGCGATGAGCTGCCGCTGCCCGGTGGAGAGGCGCGAGCCGCGCTCGCCCACGCGGGCGTCGAAGCCTTCGTCGAGGCGATCGATCACTTCGAGCGCGCACGTGCGCTCGGCGGCGGCGCGGAGGTCTTCGTCGCTCAGCTCGCGCTGCCCGAACTTGATGTTGTCGCGGATGCTCCCGTCGAAGAGGTACGAGTCCTGGAGGACGACGGCGAGCTTGCTGCGCACCTCGTTGATGCGGGCGTCGCGGAGGTCGGTGCCGTCGAGCGTGACCTTGCCGTCGGTCGGGTCGTAGAAGCGCGCGACGAGCTTCACGATGGTCGACTTGCCGGCGCCGGTGGGGCCGACGATCGCGACCTTCTCGCCGCGCCGCACCACGAGGTCGAGGCCGTGCAGGATCTCGGGGCCGTCCGCGTTGTACGCGAACTTCACGCCCTCGAAGCGCAGCGCGTCCTCGAACGGCCCGAGCGCCTTCGGGTGCTCCGGCTCGACGACGGTGGGGTTCTTGTCGAGGAGCTCCACACAGCGCTCCGCCGAAGCCATCGCCGACTGCAGCATCGTGTACTTGGTCGACAGCTCGTTGATCGGCTGGAAGAAGCGTCGGAGGTACTCGACGAACGCGACGAAGAGCCCGATCTCGGCTTCGCCGGACTCGAAGATGCCGAGGCCGAAGAGGAGCGTGGTCGCGATCGCCATGGTCGCGACGGCTTCGACGACGGCGTAGGTCATGGCGTCGTAGCGAATCGACGAGAAGTTGGCGGCCTTGTACGCGCCGTTCACGTCGTCGAACTCGGCCGCCATGTTCTCCTCCTGGCGGAAGGACTGGATGAGCGACATCCCCGAGACGGACTCGTTGAGGAACGCGTTCATCTGCGACAACAGCGAGCGCACCTTGCGGAACGCCTCGCGCGCGTACTTCCGCATGAAGGAGACGAACGCGATCAGGAACGGCACGACGACGAACGCGTAGAGCGTCAGCTTCACGTCGAGCGCGAGCATCATGACGACGATGCCGGTCAGCGTGACGAGGTCGCCGACGATGCTGATCGCGCCGGTGGAGAAGGTCTCGGAGAGCGCTTCGACGTCGTTGGTCACGCGGGTCATCAAGCGGCCGACCGGGTTGCGTTCGATGTGCGAGAGGTCGACCTGTTGCAGCTTGTTGAACAGCGCGAGGCGGAGATCGCGCGTGACGCGCTGACCGAGGAGCTGCGTGAGGATCGTCTGCGCGAACTTCGCTCCGAACTCGAAGACGAGCGCGCCGATCATGATGAGGAGGATGAGGCCGAACCCGTCCGGCTTCTGGGGGACGAGGTGCTCGTCGATCGCGATCTTGACGAGGTACGGCTGCACCAACCCGAGGCCCGCGACGATCGGATACGAAGCGGCGGCCAGGAACAGGAGCATCTTGTGCGGGCCGAAGAACACGGCGAGGCGGCGTACGAGGCGCGCGTCGTACGCCTTGCCGAACGTGACCTCGTCGGAGACCGCGCGGATGCCGCGGCGCCGGGACTCGGTGCTCATGCGGCCTCCGGGTTGGACGCGGTGATCGCGTTCTCGAGGCGCTGCCTCCGGTGCATCGCGGCGTAGGCGCCGTCGAGCGCGAGGAGCTCGGCCTCCGTGCCTTGCTCGACGATCGCGCCGTGCTCGAGGACGAGGATCCGGTCGGCGCGCGCGGCGGCGGCGAGGCGGTGGGTCGCGACGATCACCGTACGCTGCGTCTTCACCTGGGCGAGCGCTTCGAGGATCGCGGTCTCCGTCTCGGTGTCGACGGCGGAGAGGGTGTCGTCGAGGATGAGGATCTTCGGGTCGACGAGGAGCGCGCGCGCGAGGGTCGTGCGTTGGCGTTGTCCGCCGGAGAGGGTCACGCCGCGTTCGCCGACCACGGTGTCGAGCCCCGCGGAGAAGCCGGCGACGTCGCTCTCGAACGCGGCGAGTCGCACGACGCGCTCGACCTCGGCGTCCTCGGAGTCCGGCGCGCCGAACGCGACGTTCTCGAACAGCGTGCGCGAGAACAGGAAGGCGTCCTGCGGCGCGTAGCCGATCTTGTCGCGCACGTGGCGCAGGGGGAGGTCGACGATGTCGACGCCGTCGAGGAAGACCTCGCCGCGGTCGACGTCGAGGAGGCGCGCGAGCACTTTGAGGAGCGTCGACTTGCCGGACCCGGTGCGGCCGACGACGACCACCATCTCGCCCGGCTCGATGGTGGTGGTGAGGTTCGACAGCGCGGGCTTGTCCGTCTCGCCGTAGCGGAACGTCAGGTCCTTCAGTTCGATGCGGCCCGCGTACTCGGCGGGCGCGGCGTCGCCGTCGACGAGCGTGGGCGCGGCCTCGAAGATCTCGTTCACGCGCTCCATCGCGGCGAGGCCGCGTTGGATGAGCGAGATCATCCAGCCGAGCGCGATGGTCGGCCACGTGAGCGACGCGAGGTACGCGCTGTACCCGACGAAGTCGCCGACGGTCATCTGGCCGGACATGATGCGTTGCCCGCCGACCCACAACACCACGAGCGATCCGATCGCGGCGGCGAGGCCCATCATCGGGAACATCGTGCCGCGCAGGCGCGCGAGTTTGATGTTGGTGTCGAGGTACGCCTCGGACATCTTGAAGAACGCGGACGCCTCGTTGTCCTCCTGTCGGTACGCGCGCACCGTCATCACGCCCGACAAGTTCTCTTGCACCTTCGACGACAGCACCGCGAGGCGCTCCTGCGCTTCGCGCGACCAGCGGTAGATGAACTTCGCGAAGATGCGGCCGAGCATCAGCAGCGCGGGGAGGGGGAGCAGCGCCCAGACCGTGAGCCAGAAGTCCGTGTAGAACAGCAGCGGGATCACGACGATGTAGACCAGCGTCGTGTTGGTGAGGTTGAGCAGCCCGGGGCCGAGGAGGAGTCGGACCTGCGTGAGGTCGTTGACCATTCGGCTCATCACCTGTCCGACCGGCATCGCCTGGTAGAACGACGGCGGCAGCGTGAGCAGGTGCCCGAAGACGTCGTTGCGAATGTCGTATTCGACGCGGCGCCCGTTGTTGAAGATCTGCACGCGCGAGAGGACACGCGCGAGCGCGCCGAACAACGCGACGCCCATCAGGCCGAGCGCGGCCTTCACGACGGTGTCGGTCTCGGACGCGATCAACGCGTCGGTCGCGATGCGGAGGAGCTGGGGCGCGACGAGCGCGAAGCCTTGGGTACAGGCGAGGGCGAGGAGCCCCAGCCCGAACCCCACCCAGTACCTACGGAAGTAGGTCCGGATGCGGCGCGGGCCGGTGGGGTTCTTGTGCGGAGTCTCCGCCGACAAAGCGCCGGCAGTGTACTACTTCGAAACCGCTATTGCGGCATGAAGTCACAGGCTGCGGGGTAGCCCGTGCCTTCGAGGTCCGTGCCCGGCGGCGTGCAGTTGTACGTCGCGACGCAGACCATGTCGTCCGAGAACGGCTCGCAGCGCGGGCGATCGATGTTGACCATCCCCATCCCGATCCGCGCGTACGTGTTCGGGCACGCGACGGTCTGCACGAGGTCCTCGCCGCACTTGCACTGACCCGGACGCGGCGGCATCGCGGCCGTGTCCTCGTTGATGCACTCGAGGCCGGCGCCGCAGTCCGAGTCCTGCAAGCAGCCGGGGCGCAGCGCCTCGCACGGCCAGCGGCTCGGGCAACCGGTGTCGTCCTTCTTCGGATCGCACGTCACCGAGCAGATCGCGATCGCAGGGGGCATCCCCATGTTCGTCGCGATCGTCTGGCAGAACTCCTGCTCCTGGAACGGCATCCCGCCGTTGAAGTTGGGGTCCGTGTTGAAGCCGGCGGTCCAGCCCGAGTTGCAGCCCGGGAAGTTCTCGACGTTGCACTGCGTGCAGAACGGGTTGGTCGGGTGCTCGAAGCACTCGCCCGGCTGCGCCTGGACGGTGTCCGTCGAGGTCAGCGTGAGGCACGTGGTCTCGTCCTCGTACGGCGAGTCCGGCTCGGCGCAACAGAACTTGCCGAAGCCGACGCACTGCAGGCCGCGATCTCGGCAGCCCGGGTCACAGCAGACGCCGATCTCGGCCTCGTTCGTCTTGTCCGGGAGCGCGCGGCACTGCTCGCGGGTGTACGAGCCCTGCGGGCCCGAGCGGCAGATGCGGCCGGAGCGGCAGTCGGACAGCTCGGGGTTCTCGTCGTCCTCGTCCTGGTAGCAGCCGTCGACGCAGCGCGGGGGCGCCTGCGTCGGATCGCACACGCGCTCCTTCGTCGAGCCCCAGCAGTCGTCCTGCGAGCGCTCGCAGCCGAGCGGCGCGCACGAGTTCGGGTCGCGGTACGTCTTGAACAGGCGCGGCTGCGGGCGGCCGGGCAGGTTGCAGTACGTGTTCGGCCCGTAGTTCGGGTTCGTCTCGCAGAACGCGTCGTCTTCGCAGCGCGGCCGGCAGAAGCCGTCGAGGTGGCAGACCTGCGTGTCCGGGCAGCTGCCCGGGGTGCAGCCGCTGATGCAGATGCCGTTGGCGAGGTTACAGACCGGCAGCGACTCGGGGCAGTCGCTGTTCTGCGTGCAGAAGCCGATGCAGGTGCCGAGCACGCCTGGCTCGTTGTTGGTCGAGCAGCGCGCGCCGCCGGTGTCGGGGCAGGTCTCGCCTTCGCAGATCTGACCGTTGCCGCACGAGGCGTTCGGGTTCGGGTTCTCGGGGCACACGATCGGCAGCGGCGAGCAGCCGGTGACGCGCGTGCAGAGGTTGGTCTCGGTGTCGACGGTGAAGCCGTCGGGGCAGTTCGGCGCGCTGCGCGTGCAGAACTTGTCGCCGCCCGGCGTGAACTCCACGCAGACGTTCGGCGCGCCGTTGGCGAGGATCGGGTGGCGGCGGCCGCACTCGGCGTCCGTCTCACACGGCTCGCACGGGGCGCGCGAGCGGGTACACACGTTGCCGTGGTTCGGATCGCACCAGGCGGTGAGCGAGAAGCCGTGGCCGCACTCCTCGCGGTCGGCCGGGTTCAACGCGGAGCACGCGTCGCAGTCGCTGTCCGTGGCGCACGACTTACCGGCGACGCACGCCGGCGGATCCATCTCGAGGTTGCAGACCATGCCCGACGGGCAGCCGCGGTTGTCATAGCCGCCCTGGTCGAAGAGGCAGGGCAGGATGCCGCCGTCCCGCGGGCCGGCGTCGCGCGGCGGGCCGGCGTCGCGCTCGACGATGCCGCCGTCGCGGGGCGTCGGGGTGTCGTCGGCGGTGTCGTCGTCGCTACCGGAGCAACCGATGACGAGCGCGAGCGGGAGACAGAGGAGCGCGGGTGTGGTGAATCGTCGTCGCATGGAGATGTACTGGAGGCCTTCCTACCCGGGTGAATGGAAACGCAAGTCGAAATCGATCCGACTTTTTTCGCGCGGTTGACTCTACAACCCGCAAATTGGACGTATCAACCCGCATGCGCGTGACAGTCCGTTTGTTCGCGGTCTTGCGCGAGAAGGCCGGGGCCGACCGGGTGGACGTCGAGCTCGAGGGCGACGCCGCGACGGTGGGCGCGCTCACCGACGCGATTCGGACGCAGTATCCTGTGCTCGCGCCCTACCTCTCGATCGTACGCGTGGCGGTGGACGAGGCTTTCGCGAATGCGTCGACCGAGGTCCGCGACGCGAGCGAGGTCGCGCTGATCCCGCCGGTCTCGGGCGGTTCCGGGCAAGGTCCCTTCGAGGTCCGCGAAACCCCGATCACGATCGACGAGGTCGAGCGCGCAGTGCGTCATGGCGGCGCGGGCGCGGTCGTCGGCTTCGCGGGGACCGTCCGCGACCACACCGGACCGCACGCGGTCGAGGCGCTCGAGTACGAGGCCTATGTGGGTATGGCAGAGAAGTACCTGCGACGGATCGGGGGCGAGGTCGCCGAGAAGTACGCGGGCGCGCGCGTCGCGATCCTCCACCGGATCGGCCGGCTCGCGGTCGGCGAGGTCTCCGTCGTGATCGCGGTGGCCACGCCCCACCGCGCCGACGCCTTCGACGGGTGCCGCCACGTCATCGAGCGCCTGAAGGAAGACGTGCCGATTTGGAAGAAGGAGCTGAGGACCGACGGCTCCGTGTGGGTCGGCATCGGATCGTGATCGTCCGGGCGCGCCTGGTTCGCGTCGACGCGAAGGGCGCGGCGGTCGGTGTGGTCGAGGCGATCGCGCCGGCGCGGGATGGTCGCGAGCGCGCGCCGGCCGTCGGGGCGACGGTGTTCGCGCGCGGCGGTTGGGCGGGGGAGCTCGCCGACGTCGCGGTGGAGCACGTTCGGCGCGACGGCACCGTGTTCGGGACCGTCGTCGACGTGATCACCGCGTCGCCGTCGCGCGTGGACGCGCGGTGTCCGCGGTTCCTCGACTGCGGGGGCTGCGACTTCCTGCACGTCGCGCTCGACGCGCAGCACGCGGTGAAGCGTTCGCGCGTCGCCGACGCGTTGGGCTTGCCGCTCGAGCGCGTGGAGCCCGTCGTCGCGTCGCCGCGCACCGACGGCTACCGCGCGCTCGCGAAGCTGGTGGTGAGCGCGGACCGTCGGCTCGGGTCGTATCGTCCGCGCACGCACGACGTCGCCGACATGCAGGGGTGCCTCGTGCATGCGCCGGAGGCGGAGCGGATCGTCGAGGCGCTGCGCGCGATCGTGCGTGCGCCGCCCGCATTGGATCTCCGTTACGTGATCGTGCGGGCGTCGCTCGACGAAGGGCGCGCGGTCGTCACGTTGGTGACGCGCACGGCGGAGGCGCCCGGGCTCGACGCGATCGTCGCGGCGCTGTCGGCGCGCGAAGACGTCGCGCGGATCGCGCACCACGTGAATGACGATCGGGGCGACGCGCTGCTCGGCCGCGGCGGCTTCGACGTCCGCTACGACGCGGGCCCGGTCGCGGAGCGCATCGGCGCGGTGACGCAGACGATCGAGCCGGGCGCGTTCAATCAGATCAACCCGCTCGGCGCGGCGGCGCTGTACGCGGTCGCCGTCGCGGGCGCGGACGCGGCCGGCCGCGAAGTCGCGGAGCTGTACGCCGGCTCCGGCGGGCTCTCGGGCGCGCTGCTCGCGGCGGGCGCGTCGCGGGTGGTGAGCGTGGAGCTCGGCGCCGAGGCGGTCGCGGCGGCGCGGGCGTCGTCGTCCGCGTGGCCGGGCGCGCTCGAGGCGCGATGCGGTGCGGTCGAGGATCACTTGGACGTGCTCGGCGGCGCGCCGATCGTCGTCGTGAACCCGCCGCGCAAGGGGCTGTCCGAAATCGCGCGGACCGCAATCGCCGAGGCGGACTGGGAGCGCCTGGTCTACGTGAGCTGCAACCCGGACACGCTCGCGCGCGACGTCTCGGCTTGGCCGGGCGCGATCGTGCGCGTGACCCCGGTGGATCTGTTCCCGCACACGCGCCACGTGGAGACGGTGCTGGTGATCGAGCGGTCGCCCACAGCGGTCGCTGGCGCGTAGTCGAAGCGGAGCGCCGACTGTGCGGTCTCCGCGCGTCGCTCGTGCCGCGTTCTTCGCGCATCGCTCGTGCCGCGTTCTTCGCGCATCGCTCGTGCCGCGTTCTTCGCGCCGCTCGAGCCGCGTTCTTCGCGCGCCCCTCGTGCCGCGTTCGCCGCGCCGCTCGTGCCGCGTTCGCCGCGCGTCGCTCGTGCCGCGTTCTTCGCGCGCCGCTCGTGCCGCGTTCGCCGCGCCGCTCGTGCCGTCAGCGCTCGGCGCCGCCGGAACGCGCGTGCCCTCCGCGCTCTCCGCGCTGTGTCGTCAGCATCGCCGCGCCGATCACGCCCGCGTCCGCGCCGAGCCGCGCGCGGCGGATCGGCGAGCTCGCGCGCGCCGCGGCGAGCGCGTCCCGCGCGTACGCGGCCTCGATCCCGCCGCGCAGCTGCTTCCACCCGCGCGTCAGGCCGCCGCCGATCGCGAGGACGTCCGGGTTCAAGACGTTCGTGAGGTTCGCGCACGCCGCGCCGATCGCGTCGGCGGCGTCCGCGACGCTCCGCTCCGCCGTCGCGTCGCCTGCGCGCGCCGCCGCGAAGACCGCCTTGGCGCCCGCGCCCGGCGCGTGCTCGATCGCGTAGGCCGCGGCGTACGCCTCGACGCACCCGCGCGCGCCGCACGCGCAGCGCCGGCCGCCGCGGCGCACCTTGATGTGACCGAGGTGCGAGGCCATCGAGCCCGCGCCCAACCAGACCCGCCCGTCCCACACGATGCCGCCGCCCACGCCGGTCCCGAGCACGAGCATCACGAACAAGCGCGCTCCGCGGCCCACGCCGAAGCGCGCCTCCGCGAGCGCGTGGGCGTTGCCGTCGTTGTCGATCGCCGCGGGGAGGCCGGTGACCTCGGAGGCGTACGCCGCGAGCGGGAAGTCGAAGAGCTCGGGCATCGTGTCGGTGGTGTGGACGACGCGGCCCGCGACTGCGTCCACCATGCCGGCGAAGCCGATTCCCAGTGCTTCCGCGAGGCCGTCCGGATCGACGCGCGCCACCAACCTCCGCACGTGCCCCAACACGTGGTCGCGGCCGTGCTCGGGGCGCGTCGGCGCGGACGCGCGGCGAACCACGCGCCCGTCGTCGTCGACCAGCCCCGCCTTCACGCGTGTGCCGCCGAAGTCGAGCCCGACGCGCATGGTCAGTCGATCGAGACCCGCGACGGACCGTCGCCGCCGGGCGGCCACTCCCACAGCTCCGCGCGGCGCGCGCCTTCCGACGGCTTCAACCACACGAAGGTCTGCGTGCCGATTCGGTTCTCACACGTCGGCTCGCGGAACGCGGGCGACCAGAACCCACCGTTCACGTAGTGGAGCGGCCCGATATTCTCGATGACCGGCACGTGCGTGTGACCGAATACCGCCTGCGAGGTCTTCGTGACCCGGTGGATGATCTGCGCGCGCTCCTCCGTCATCAGCGACAGCTTCGCCTCCGCCGGTCGCACCCGGAACGAGTAGATGATGAACCCCGGGAAGAGCAGGGCGACGAACAGCAGGATCCACCACGGCGAGATCGGCCACACGAAGTTCACCGCGAGCGTGGCCTGGAACGCGACGTACAGCACCGCGAGGAACAACAACCCGCGGTCCAACCACAACACGCGCGCGATCTTCAGCGGATCCGTACACGCCGACGGCACCGCGAGCGCCTCGAGCTGTCGCACCATCGACGGCGTCGCGTTGCTCTTCTCCGCGATCGCTTGCGTCTTCTCCTCGACCACCAGCGGGTCGCGCATCGCCGGCGTCCAGAAGTCGCGCAGCGACAGGAACAGCGTCATCGCCGCGCTCCAGAACCACGTCCACAACAAGAACGGCTGAGTGCGCGCCATGAACTTGAAGAAGAACGCGAAATATTGCCGCGCGGACATGATGTAATTACCGGCCGCGTGTGGGTTGAAATAACCCATCCCGTTCAACATGTACCGCGCCGCCATGTCACCGAACGGGATACGCACCCGCGGTCGGCCGCGGATCTGGATGAGTGGGTTCGACGGCGTGGGCTCCGTGCAGAGCGGGTCGTACAGGTGACCGTGACTCACGTACGTGTCCTCGCCGCTGATGTAGAACGACGGCGCGAACCGGACCCGGCCCTGCGCCTCCTCCGGCAGGTCGATCGCGGCCAGGATCCGCGCTTGGACGGACGGCCAGTGCAGCTCCACGTCGTGGTTCCCGATGACGAACACCAGGTGGTGCTCGCTGTCCGTCAGGAACTCACGCAGCGCGCCGAACCAAGCGCCGTGGTCCTCGATGATGCGGTCCGTCTTGTACAGCGACATCCACTCTTCGCTCGGCATCCCCCGGAAGTGCGACAGCCAACTCACCGGCCCCGGTAGCT
>JAUHYN010001360.1 GCA_030426505.1 bacterium
CGGGCCGGCGCCAGCGGTGCGCGCGGCTTCCTCCAGCGCGGGGTCGGCGCGCGAGAGCGAAGCGCGCACCGCGAGCAACACGAACGGGTACGACGCGGTCACCAGCACCAGCACGATGCCGTCGAGGCCGTACAGATCGATCCAAGCGTCCGACGTGATTCGATTCAGTAGACCGTTGCGCCCGTTGCCGAGGAGCGCCCAGGCCATCGCGAGCAGGTACGGCGGCACCGCCAGGGGGAGCGTGAGCAACGCCCCCGTGGCGCCGCGGGCGCGCTCCGAACCGAACGCGTCCGTGCGCTCCACGATCCACGCGAGCGCCGCACCGAGCGGGACGGCGAGCCCCGTTACCCACGCGGCGAGCGCGAGTGTGTTGAGCCAGGCGTCGTGCGCGCCGGGTTCCGACAGCTCGCTCGCGAGCGGCGAGCCGCCGTCCGCGAGCGCGGTCCGGAGCACAGCGGCGAGCGGCCACACTGCGAACGCGAGGAGCGCCGCCGCCGCGCCGATTCCGATCGACACGTACGACAGCGACAGGCGGCGACGACTCAAGAGCCACCCATGATCGCGCTGAACTCCTCACGGAGCGCGTGGGCGTCGTCGACCGCGGACCGCACGAAGTCGTCCGTCCACTCGTAATTCGTCTCGAGGAGCTTCGGTAGCGGCGGGGCACCGGTCGGGGGCGCCATGTCGTCGAACGGCGCGTGCATCAGCCCCGCGACGATCTTCTCTTGCGCGGCCTTCGAGAGCAGGACGTCGTAGACCGCGCGCGCCGCCACGGGGTTCGGCGCCTTCGCGAGGATCGCGATCGGGCCCGGGATCAGGACGGGGCCCTCGTCGGGGAGTCTCCACTTCACGGGCGTGCCGCGCTTCTCGGCCGCGAGGACGTTCTCGAGGAGCACGAAGCCGACGTGGTGTTCGCCGCTCTCGAGGCGCGTCATGGTCGAAGAGTTCCCGCCGGACGCGATCGTTCGGGCGGCCTTCATCCGGTGGATGACGTCGTCGCCGTGCGCGTGGACGAGGAATGCGAGGGTGGTGAAGGTGGTTCCAGACCCCAGCGGATCGGGCGTCGTGACCCGGCCCGCGAAACGTTCGTCGAACAAGTCGAGGAACGTCTTCGGGACTTCGTCCGGTTTCACGTGCGTTTCGTTGTACGCGAGCACCATCGTCGAGATGCGTGACGTGACGAAGTACCCGCCGCGGTCCACCAGGGGCCGCGGCATCGAGAGCGCCGGCACCGCGGCGTAGGAGGCCAAGTGTCCGTCCCGAGCCAACCGCCGGTACCAGAGCGGGTCCGAGGTCAGGACCAGGTCCGCGCTGGGCGTCCCGGCGACGAGCTCGGCGTCGAGGCGCGTCGCGAGCTTCTCGCTGCCGCCCTGGAGCCAGTCGACCTCCACCTCGGGGAGCTTCTCCGCGAGGACCGGCTTCACGGCGTCGATCACCTCCCGGTACATGGACGTGTACACGGTGACGCGCCCGTTCGGGCGGTCGGTGAGGGCGGCCCGGCGCGTCTCGGGCGCCCCGACCTCGACGCGGCACGCCGACAGGATCAACACACCGGCGACGAGGGCTCTTCGCGACACGCGCTCCTTCTTCCGGGTTTGGGGCCTCGGATCAAGGGTCGTCGTGTTGACGGCCTCGCCGGGCCGCTGCTACCCAGCGAGGGCTGATGTCGATGCGCGGGACGCACGCCGTACTCTGTACGGCCCTGATCGCGGTCGCCTGTAAGAACGGCAACAAGCCGATTCCGGAGGCCGCCCAGGCGACGCGGGGCTTCGACGCCGCCCGAACCGCCGAGATCTACTTCTCGACCGAGGTCGCGGGCTACGTCGAGCCGTGCGGATGCACGACCAAGCCGCTCGGCGGCGTTCAGCGGCTCGCGACCGTCGTGCGACGCGGACACGACAACCACGCCCTCGTCGACGCCGGCAATTTGCTGTTCCCGCCGCACGGCCTCACCGACGTCACGCGCGAGCAGCACGGCGACGTCTGGGCTCCCGCCCCGCTGCTCGAGCGACTGGTCGACGAAGGATCGTCGTTCTCGTCGATCTCCACGTGAGCCCACTCCCCGAACCGAGGACCCACCCGCCATGAA
>JAUHYN010001361.1 GCA_030426505.1 bacterium
GAACAACGGCTCCCTGCGCAACTGCGTCTTCATGCCCAAGGCGACCCTCGGCGTGTCGAGCGAGAGCCGCCACATCCTCGCCGTGGTGCACTCCGATCGGCGCGGGACGAAGAAGGCCATCGACGACGCGATCTACCGCGCCGGCGTCAACAACCTGCAGTCGGCGCACATCGACTTTCCGAAGTACGGCGTCGCGTACGACCTCTCGTCGCTCGACCCGCCGCTCACCGCGGACCGCGACGTGCGCGTGGCGGTGGGGCGCCTCGCGCAGGACGGCGCGCCGTTCGCGGTGGTCGTCGACGATGGCGTCGCGCATCGCTTCGAGCTCGCGCCTGGGGGCGCTGCGGTGTCGCGTCCGTTGTGGGGGGAGGGCGTCGCGTCGGGCGCGCAGTACGTGTTGCTCGCGAGCGTGGACGGTGCGCCCGGCTTCGAGATCTTGTCGCACTCGAAGTACGCGCCGCAGCTGTCGGCGTCGACCGCGGAGGGCGTCGCGCTCGACGGTTGGCCGATCTCGATGACGAGCCAGACCGGGCGCCGGCACGTCGTGATCACGGACGTCGATGGGCCGGTGGACGCCGACACGGAGTCCATCGCGCTGCGCGACATCGAGCTCGTGACCCTGAGCGACGACCGGCTCAGCGTCATCTCGCTCGGCCCGGGTAGCTACGATCCGACGGCGACCCCGTGGCCCTCGGTGGACCGCGATCCGCTGGGGAGCGGGACCTACGTCTCCGACGTGGACCCGACCGCGATCAACGGGGCCAGCGTGTTCCGGTGAGTGTGGCGACGTCGAGAAGTCGAGCCAAATCGGGCGCGTCGTGCTACGCGCGGAGGACCTAGTCCATGCCGATCCACATCCCCGACGCGCTCCTGCCGCTCTTCGAACAAGGCCTCCTCGAGGAGGTCATTCGCCCGCTGATGAGTGGCAAGGAGGCCTCCGTGTTCCTCGTGCGCTCGCGCGGGATGGACTGCGTCGCGAAGGTCTACAAGGACGCGCAGCACCGGACCTTCCGACAGCGCTCCGCCTACGCGGAGGGGCGGCAGGTCCGCAACTCGCGCGAGCGGCGCGCGATGCAGAAGGGGAGCGCGTACGGGAAGTCGCTCCTCGAGGCCACGTGGCAGAACGCGGAGGTCGACGCGCTGATGCGCCTTCACGACGCCGGCGTGCGCGTGCCCGTCCCGTACCACCACGCGAAGAACGTGTTGTTGATGGAGCTCGTCGCCGACGCGAACGGAGATCCCGCGCCGCGCCTCGACGACGTCGAGTTGGACCGGGAGACGGCGCTCCTGCTGCACGAGATCCTCATCCGCGACATCGTGGGGATGCTCTGCGCCGGCCTCGTCCACGGCGACCTGTCGCAGTACAACATCCTCGTCGCGGCCGACGGCCCGGTGATCATCGACGTCCCGCAGGCGACGGACGCCGCCGCGAACCGCAACAGCGAAGCGATCTTCTTGCGCGACGTGAAGAACGTGACCAACTTCCTCGGACGCGCCGCGCCCGAGCTCCTCCGTACGCGGTACGGGCCGGAGATCTGGGACCTCTTCGCGCGCGCCGAGCTGCGCCCGGACTCCCCGCTCACCGGGCGCTTCGCACCGAAGAAGAAGAAGGTCGACACCGCCGGGGTCCTCGCGGAGATCCAGGACGCGAGCGAAGAGGCGGAGCGCCGCCCGCCGAGCGCGTACCAACTCAAGAAGCAGCGGCAGGCCGAAGCGGAGCGCGCGGCGAAGGCGCGCGAAGCGGCCCGGCCGGCGAAGCCGTCGCGCGACGGGCGGCCCGAAAAGGCACAGGACGAGGCCGCGAACCCGGCGCCGAAGAAGAAGCGCCGCCGCCGCCGCTCGCGCCGCAAGAACGCGGGCGGCGCGCAGGGCTCGAAGCCGCAGCGGTCGACGCACCCCGGCTCCTGAGGGTTTCGAGCGCGACCGGTCTTCGGTTGCACACTCCGGTCACGGCCGTTAGGAGCAGCGCTCGCTCCGGCGGCTGCACACCATGATCACGACCGACAATCTCTCGCTCCTCTTCGGCGGGCGCGTCCTCTTCCAGGACGTCAGCATCAAGTTCACGCCCGGCAACTGCTACGGCCTGAT
>JAUHYN010001362.1 GCA_030426505.1 bacterium
TATCGTAAACCCTGAAGCGGGACGATCGTCGGACCCGGTCATCCGACGGTTGCCGATCGAGTCCGCAGACGCGCAAGGTACCGGCGCCGTGCGTCCCGTGTATCAGTCCTGCGTTACGTTCGCCGCGCTCGCGATCGTCAGCGCGCCGACCCCCTCCGCGTTCGCGCAAGCGCACCCCGAGACCATCATCCAGTACTTCGAGACGAGCTGGACCGAGGTCGCGCAGCGCATGCCGGAGATCGCCGCGGCCGGTTACACCGCCGTGTGGCTCCCGCCGCCGACGAAGGGCGCCGAGGGGATCGTCGACGTCGGCTTCTCCGTCTTCGATCGCTTCGACCTCGGCTCCGTCGACCAGCGCGGCACCATCCGTACTCGGTACGGCACGCACGACGAGCTCGTCGCGATGGTGCAAGAGGCCCACCGCTTCGGGTTGAAGGTCTACTTCGACACGGTCATGAACCACAACGCGAACCCCTCGTTGATCGAGAACGAGGGCACTTCGCTCGAGCCCGTCCCGATCGATCAGTTCCCGGGCACGCACCCGCTCGACTACCACGTGCTCCCCGCGCGCGACGTCGGCGGCGGCAACTGGGAAGTGCGCTGGCCCGCGCTGCTCGGCGGCGGCACGCGCGTGCTGAGCCCGAACACCGGCGCGCGCGAGAACTTCGTCGCGACCATCCCGATGCCGATGGGCACCACCGTCCCCGGCTACACGCACCTCGCGCGCGCGCCGTGGTTCACGTTCGACGGCCCGACGATCCAAGAAGAGCAGTACCTCTCGCTCCTCGGTCTGATCGACTTCGCGATCGAACAGCTCGCCGACGGCAACGGGCCGCTCCCGAACGACGGCACCAACCTCGTCGCGGAGCTCCCGCTCCCGCGCTACGTGCGCCACCCGAACAACCCGGACTTCTACCCGAACGGCACGCCGGTCCCCGAGGACGTCCGCGAGTTCATGATGCGGTGGATCAAGTGGTTCGGCGACACCACGGACTGTGACGGCCTCCGCCTCGACGCCATCAAACACGCGCCCACGCAGTTCTTCGGCGTCGACTTCCCGGGCGACGAGATCGCGTTCAACCAGGCCTTCCAGGACAACCTCGACGAGCGACGCAACACACCCGACGCCAACGACGACGATGGCGTGGACGACGCGCTCCTCTTCGGTGAGTCGTTCACCGGCGACATCGGCTCGCTCCTCGCCTACCGCGCGACGGGCATGTTCCTCCTCGACTTCCCGCTCCTGTTCCGCATCGGCGAGAGCGGCGGCGTCTTCAGCCAGAACGGCGGCGGCGACATCGGCCAGCTCAGCTTCCCGCAGGGCGGCCTCGACGGCTTCGACTCGGAGTTCGGGGGCCTCGGGCGCAACGCCGGCGTCACGTTCGTGCAGAGCCACGACACCGAGGCGCCGCACACCCAACCCAACGCGGCGTACGCCTTCACGCTCACGCGCGTGGGCCACTCGGTCGTGTTCTACGACGGCAACAACTTCACCTCGACGTCGTTCGTGAAGCCCGGCCGGATCGACGCGCTCGGCGAGCTGTCGTCGAACACCATCCTCGACCTCCTCGACATCCGCCGACGCTTTGGGCGGGGCGGCATGTTCAACCGCTTCGTCGACGGCGACGCGTACGTCTACGAGCGCGTGGTGCGGACCTCCGGCGGCACGGGCGGCGCCACGCTCCTCGTCGCGATCAACGACAGCACCTCGAACGAAGTGCGGTTCGGCGAGTTCGACCCGCGCCCGCTCCTCGTCACCGAGTTCCCACCCGGGACCGAGCTCGTGGACGTCACCGGGCACTCGATGGTGCCCTCGCTGACGGTTCTCGACCCGAGCGTCATCCCCGAGGCCGCGCGCAACAACGCCATCTCGGAGTACGACCGCTCGTCGGACTACCCGCTCCCGTCGAACTACGGGCTCGTCTACATCCACATCCCCGCCGGGCCGGACATCGGCTACGTCGCGTACGCGCCGCGGACCCCGGCGCTCACGCTCGCGCTCTCGGAGAACGGGGCGGGCCTCGGCTCGATGCCGATCACGACCGCGCCCGCGCGCCGCACGCCGGACGGCGCGCCGGTCCCCG
>JAUHYN010000202.1 GCA_030426505.1 bacterium
GGAGGCGGTCTACGACCCCTATCGCGGCATGGATCCGGACGGCCGGATCCCGCGCATCGACAAGTCCCTCTACGTCGATCGCCCGGCCCGCTGGCGCTACATCCCGGAAGGGCGCATCAAGCCGGGGAACGTCTTCGTGAGCGCGGACGGTGGGATCGAGCGCGCGCGGATCCTCGACTTCGGGATCGCGCGCGTCGTCGAGGACGGTCGCGATCAGACGCAGCTCACGGCGCCGGATCGCCTGCTCGGCACGCCGTGGTACGTGGCGCCCGAGCAGATCCGAGCGCCGTCCGAAGTGAGCGGCGCGGCCGACGTGTACTCGCTCGGGATCGTGCTCTACCGGATGCTGCGCATCGAGCCACCGTTCGCGGGCTCGGCGACGGAGGTCCTCGAAGGGCACCTGCGGACGCCGCCGCCGAAGATCGACGGGCCGCTCGGCGAGCTCCTCGAGGCGCTCCTCGCGAAGGCGCCCGAAGCGCGCCCGTCGCCAATTCAGATCGTGGAGCGCCTCGACGCGATCGGCTACGGGATCGACACCGCGCGCACGCGGATCGCGGGGACGACGCGCCTGCCGTCGTCGGATCCGGTGAGCCCGGGGATGATCGAAGCGGTCGCGTTCAACGACCCGACGATGATGTCGCCGACGCGCCTGGATCCGTTGGTCGCGGCGCCGCGCTCGCGGCGGCCCGCGTGGCCGTTGGTCGCGGCGGTGCTGGGGATCGTGGCGGCGAGCGCGGTGGTGACGGCCGTGGTCCTCGCGCCCGAACGTGATCGCGTCTCGGCGCCGGGCGCGACGGTCGCGCCGACGCCGGTCGCGCCGAGCGTCCAAGAGGCGCCGCGGGTGAAGGCGGTGCCTCCGCCTCCGTCGCGTCCGGCGCCACCTCCGACGGAGCCGGTGTCCCCGCCTCCGGTGGCGCGCACGTCGCGACGCGCGCCTTCGCGGCAGGAAGCGGTCCGCGAGGCGCGCCGTCGGATGTGGTCCGTGTTGAGTGCGAACGGCCTCGCCGTCGCCGACGTCGAGGCTTCAGCGACGCTCGCGGCGGTGGTCACGCCCGTGCAAGCTGCCTTGCGCGCCGACGATCCGGAGGCGGCAGAGCGCGCGATGGTGGAGCTGGAGCGCGTTGCCCCGGAGGCCGCGGCGGAGGGGAGGTTGATCGACAAGAAGCTCGAGCGCGTGCAAGTCCTCTTGCAACGCGTGGCGCCGACGGTCGACACCGATCGGGTCAAGGCCTTCGAAGATCGCTTCTTCGCGCTGAGCTCCGCGGCGCCCGCGAACGACACGATGCGGCGCGCGTTGACGAAGCGAGTGGCGGAGCTCGAGCGCGACCTCACGCGCGCGAGGAACTCGCGGCGGTAGCGTTCGAGAGATTGCAGCGCCCAGCTTGCAGCGCCCAGTTTGCAGCGCCCAGCAAGATCTCCGCACCGTCACCGAGACTCCTGAAGCGAACGCACCACGGGGCTGTTCGCTCCTACGCTCAGTCGATCACCCACAGCACCACGGCCGTGACCCCCGCGGTAACCGCGAGCCCGAAGCACACGTTCGCGACGGTGGCCTGCGTGCCCGCGCGGCTGTCGAGTGCGGCGCGTCGCTCCGGCGTGTGCGCCATGTCCTCGATCTCGGCGACGGTCCCGCGGCTGAGCGTGCCGAAGGCGATGCCGCCCGCGACCGCCGCGACGCCGACGCTCGCGGCGATCCACGGGTAGGGCGAGCTCACGGTCGGTGTCGCCGTCGTCGCGATCGCCGGTGGCGTCGTCACGGCGGCGGGCGCGAACAGCGACGCGGCGAGCTCGGCCCACGACTCCGCGGCGAGTGCGCGCTCCCGGTCGACCTTCGCCGACGTCTCTTGCATGGGCTCGCCTTCGCGGACGCGCTGCGCGCGGACGAAGAGCTGCAGCGGTCCACCCACCACGGAGAGCAGGAGGACGTCGTCGGCGCGCAGCCGCGCGCGCACCGTCGCGACGCACGGCCCGGGCGCGGCGCACTGCTCCCAGTCGGGCCGATCGACTTCGACGCGACGCCCGCTGTGGCGCTCGATCGCGCTCCCGATCGCGCGCGCGACGCCGTCCGCCTCCGACAGAGGGACGGCGCGGGCCGAGCCCACGTGGACGCCGACCACACCGATCAACAGAGGCAGGACGAGCACGACCGGCCGGGAGTTTAGCAGCGACTTGGTGCATGCTCGAACGTGGTGCGCGGTCGATGCCACGCTTTGCTCTGCGGCGCGCTCGCTGCGTGTACCGCGTCGCCCTCGAAGAGCGCGACGGCGCCTGCGCCGCCCCGGGACGTCGTGCAGGTGCTCGCGGTCGCCGTCGGCACGGGCGTCCGGGCCTCGGCGCTCGTCGCGCGCGAGGACTTCGAGGACGTCGGCGCGGTGCTCCCGGATGGCTGGGCCGACGGCGAGGAGGCGTGGATCCTGGGCTTCACGCAGGCCGAGCTCGACGCGATCCCCCTCGCCCCAACCGCGCGCGCCGCGACGGCCGCCGGTCCGGGTGACTACGTGCTGCCGCTCCCGGCGTGGCAGGTCCACGGCGCGATCGAGGAGGGCGCGGCGTCGCTCGTCGTCGACGGGGTCGCACCGCCGGAGCTCACGGTCGAAGGGCTCCCGGAGTGCCCGCCGGTGTTCGGTGCGGATAGCTACGCCGACGTGCGGTGTCGGCCGCGCGCGTGTGTCGCGCCGATTCGGCAGGAGGGCTGCCGCGTCACCATCGACGAGTTCGGCTGTGAGATCGGCTTCGAGATCGCGCTCGACGGGCGCGGCCGCCCGACGTTCGAAGGCAGCGCCTGCGAACCCACCGCCGAGCGCGCGGGCTCGTTCGCTTCGATCGACTGCCCCGATCCGCTCTCGAATGCGCGCTGTCCGATCGATCTCTACGACGGCCTCGATCCCATCTCGGGCGAGGTCCTCACGGCCACCGTCTATTCAGTGGAGCACCGCTTCTTTCCGAACGATCTGTTCGAGGACACCGGCTACCTCTCGGGCCTCGCCGTGCTCGACGATCGCGTGGTGGTCTCCGGGTTCGGCGGCGCCGAGCTCACCCACCCGTGCCCGAACCTCGCGAGCGCGCTGCACGCGTTCCGCCTCGACGACCTGGAACCGATCGGCACCTCCACGTCCGTGGTGTGCCTGCGCGAGCTCGTCGCCGCCGAGGACCGCGCCACGTTCTATGCGCTGTACGGCGGCTTGGAAGACGTGCGCTTCGGCGAGTTCGATCGCGCAGGTCGAATGCTCCGCGAGGTCGCGCGACCGACGCGTGGCACCGCGCTGTACGGACCGATCGTCGCCCACGCGGATGGGCGCTACGCGACGTTCGTCGAGCAGATCTTCGGCACGGCGCGCGAACAGGTGGTGACGATCGATCTCGACACCTTCGGGATCAGCGCCGTCGACCTCCCCAACGAGCCGACCGCGCTCCCCTCCGCCGTCGCCGCGTTCATGGGGGAAGACGTCGTCGTCGCGGACCGCTCGTTGAATCGGGTGGTGGTCGTCGACGTCGCGAGCGGCGACGTCGAAGGTGAGTTCCCGCTGTGCGGGGGCGCCAAGAAGCCCGAAGCGATCTACGCCGACGGCAACGCCGTTTACGCCTTCGCGAAGGAGGACAACTCGGCGTTGTCCGTCATCGATGTCGCCAACGGCACCGCTCCTTGCGTCCTCGCGCGACCGTTCATCGATCACGTGGACACCCGCACGGCCGTCGGGCGGATCGGGGACGCGTTCGTCGTCGCCGGCCGAACCTTCGATCCGGCGGTCGAGTTCGACACGGGGCGCGCCGTGGTCCTGACCTACCTCCCCGAACGCGAAGCGTACCGCGCGGGCGCGCTCGACATTGGCTTCGGCCTCCCCACGCGCGCTGCCGTCGTCGACGACGTGATCTTCGCGATCCTCCCGTGGTCGGCGCACGTCGTCCGCGTCACGCTGGGGCGCCCTTGAGTCACGCGGCGGGACGCGCGAGGTTCTGCGCGATGCGCGCGGTCGCGCCGGCTCTGTTGCTCGCGGCTTGCACCGCGAACCCCTCCCGCAGTGCGACTGCGCCCGCGCCGCCCGACGACGTCGCGTGGGTCCTCGCGATCGCGGAAGGCGAAGACGTCACGGCGTCCGCGCTCGTTCCTCGTGAAGACCTCGACGACGTCGGCGCCGTACTCCCCGAGGGCTGGGCGTCGGGCGAGCGCGTGTGGATCCTCGGCTTCACGCAGGCCGAGCTCGACGCAATCCCCTGGACGCCGTCCGAGGAAGCCGCGCGCGCGGCGGGGGCGAACGACTTCCTGTTGCCGACGCCGAGCTGGCGCGTGTCCGGAGCGATCGACGGCGGCGCAGCGACGCTCGCGGCCGACGAGGGCCACCCACCGGACGTCACCGTCGCGGGCCTCCCCGCGTGCCCCGACGTGTACGGCGACGACGCGTTCGCCGACGTCCGCTGCCGCGGTAAGGCGTGCGTCGCCGCGATCGAACAACGGGGATGCGCGTTCTCGGTCGACTTCACGGGCTGCGAGATCGACGTGCGCGGGACACTCGACGGCCGCGGCGCGCCGGTGTTCGCGGCCGACTCCGAGTGCGAGGTGAGCGCGGACCGCGACGGGCCGCGCTCGGTCGTCGAGTGCCCCGATCTCTCGAACACGACCTGCCAGGTTCACCTCTACGACGGCCTCGAACCGTTGGTGGCGCCGGTGCAGACCGCGACGGTCTACGACGTCGAGCCCGCGTACATCGAGCTCGATACGTTCGAGGACCTCGGCTACCTCGGAGGCCTCGCCGTACTCGACGATCGTGTGGTCGTGCTCGGCTTCGGCGGACGACAGAATCAGATCCCGTGTACGGGCCTCTCGGCGGAGCTCACGTTCCTCACTCGCGAAGACCTCGCGCCGATCCGCACGTCCACGACCGTCACGTGCCTGCGCGACATCGTCGCTTCACACGACCGCACCACGTTCTTCGGCGTCGCCGCCGAGAAGTGGAGCGCGCGTCGCCCGCGCCGAACCGCGCGCCCGAGTACCGCCGCATCGTCGTCCACGGCGACGGCGCGTACGCGAGCTTCATCGAGTTCCACGTCGGGACGCGCACCGAACACATCGTCACCGTCGACCTCGAGCGCTTCACGATGTCGGGCACTGTCGTCTCCGACGACGATGCGGTCCGCCCGTACGACCTCATCGGCCTCGACGCGCGCGACGTGTTGATCGCGGACCGCGAGCTGAACCGCGTCGTGCAGTTCGACGTGGTGCGCGGCGAAGAGACGTCCGAATTCCAGGTGTGTGATCCAGCGGTCCACCCCGAGGCCGTCTTCGCCGACGCCACCGCCGTCTACGCGCTCGCGACCGGCGACGACACGTCGCTGTCCGTCCTCGAACTCGCCTCGGGAGGCGCCAACTGCGTGGTCGCGAAGCCGTTCGTCGCCCAGCTCGACGCGCGCCAGCCGGTGGGCTTCGTGGGCGACGAGCTCGTCGTCACCGCGCGGACGTTGGATCTGACCGACGAGACCGAGCCCGGCCGCGCCGTGGTCACGACCTACCGGCGCGAGAGGGAAGCCTTCCGCCCGGGGCTGCTCGACATCGGCTTCGGCGTCCCGCGCCACGCGCGCCTCGTCGACGGCGCGCTCTACGCGACGCTCCCGTGGTCCGGTCACGTCGTGCGTGTGTTGCTCACCGACTGACCTCGTGTTGACCTCACCCGTGTGTACGACCGACGGCCGACCCAGACCGGGGCGATGAGTCCACTCACGGACTACGAGGCGCGGCTCGTCATGCTCTTCACCGCGATCGTCCTGGGCCGCTGGGAAGATCTGCGCGGCGTGCGCAAGGAGGCGCCGACCGGCGAACCGGATCGCGGTTGGCGCGAAGCCGTCCTCCAGGCGCACCTCTTCGCCGGCATCCCGCGGGTCGTCGAGGCGTACGAAGTGCTCGAACGCGTCGGCGGCCTCGGCGAAGTCGGCGCGGACGAAGTCGGCCTCGAGGCTGACGCGGCCGCGGGCGCGCGCCTCTTCGATCGCATCTACGAAGACCAAGCGAGCGACGTGCGCGCGCGTCTCGCCGAACACCACTCGGACTTCGCGAAGTGGATCCACGAGCACGCCTACGCCCGCGTCCTCGCGCGCCCCGGCCTCGACCCGCACACCCGCGAGCTCCTCGCCGTCGCCGCGCTCGCCGCCACCGCGCAGACCCGCCAACTCGCGAGCCACACCCGCGGCGCCCTGAGGTGCGGCGCGACCCCGGCCCAGATCCACGCGGTGCTCGACACGATCGAGACGCGCCTCTCGTTCGACGCGCTGCGGGCGGCCCGCGCGGTGGTCGGCAAGTACGCGCCGCTCGAGAGCGACGCATGACTCACACCACGGTGTGCTTCCAGGCCCCGCGCTTCACGAGGATCACGCCGACGATCGCCGAGGTCGTGTAGCAGATCGCCGCCGAGGCGAAGATCCCCACCGTGCCGTAGCCGGCCGGGTGAGCGAGCAGGTACGCGAGCGGGATCTGCAGGAACCAGAAGCACACGACGTTCACGATCGCGGGGGTGCGGGTGTCGCCGGCGCCGTTGAAGGCCTGCTGCGTGACCATGTTCCAGCCGTAGAAGACGTAGCCGAACGCGACGACGAACAAGCCTCCGCCCGCGATCGTCACGACCTCCGGATCCGAAGTGAACCACCCCGCGACCGTCTCCGGGACGAGGAGGAAGAACACCGTGACCACGAACAGGAACGGCGACGCGTAGGCCCCCGACAACCAGACCGCACGCTCCGCGCGAGCGTGGTCCTTGGCGCCGAGGCTCTGGCCGACCAGCGTGGCCGTCGCGTTCGAAAAGCCCCACGCCGGCATGAGGAAGAACATGATGAGCCGCCCGGTGATCGTGTACGCCGCGAGCGCGACGCTCCCGAGCTCCGCGACGATGCGCACCATTGCGACCCAGCTCCCGGTCTCGACGAGGTGTTGGATCGTGCCGCCGATCGAGAGGCGCCCGATCTGTGCGGCGATCTTCGGCTTCGGTCGCCAGTGGCCCGCGAGCGCGATCAGCGGCCCGCGCCACAGGTGCGCGAACTGGTACATCACGCCCGCGCCGCGCCCGATCAGCGTCGCGAGGGCCGCGCCGGTGACGCCGAGCTCGGGGAACGGCCCGATCCCGAAGATCAGGCACGGGTCGAGGACGATGTTGATCCCGTTCGCGATCCACACCGCGCGCATCGCGCGGCGCGCGTCGCCCGCGCCGCGGAACACCGCGCCCTGGACGAAGATCAGGATCACGACCGGCGAACTCAACAGCGACAACGCGGCGAACCCGACGCCGACGTCGAGCACGTCGCGATCCGCGCCCATCAGCGTGAGCACTTGGGGCGCGAAGAGGGCGGAGGTCGCCAACAGAGCGCCGACGCCCAGCGCGAGCCAGATCGCCTGACTCGCCGCGACCGAGGCGCCGTCGCGATCTTCCTCGCCGATGCGTCGCGCGACCATCGCGCCAGTCGGCATCGCGAGGCCGAACGCGACCGCGTAGACGAGCGCGATGACGCCCTCGGTCAGCCCGACCGCGGCGACCGATGCGGCGCCGAGGCGCGCGACGAAGAAGACGTCGCAGATGGCGAACAGCGACTCCATGGCCATCTCGAGGACCATCGGGATCGCGAGCAGAGGGATGGCGCGGGGCAGCGGGCCCTTCGCGAGGTTGGCGTCCTCACCGGCGAGGCCTTCGCGGACGAGGGCGATGAACCCGCGGAGGCCGGACTTCGACGGTGTGGCGTCGACGGGAGCGGAGGTTTCGGAAGACATGCGGTGGCTCCTCGCTCCGAACACGAGGTTCGGGCGGTTCCACGACCACGCGGAGCGCGGCCGACCAGCGGAGGGCATCTCGGGGGCGAGCCTGGAGGGTCAGGCCCCGGAGCGGATCAACGGAGTCGAACGGCCACGAAGGGAGGGTGCCAAAGCGGTGCCGAGAGAATCAAGCGTTCGTTTCGGGCTCGGAGCGTCTACCCCTCCGCGGCGTCGCGGAGCGCGCGGGTGCGCTGCTTGAGGCGGGCGAGTTCGATCTTCAAGTCTTCGTCCGCGAAAGGATCGTCGAGCTCACCCGACTCGAGGTGACGTTCGAGTGACGCGTCCGCGGTGATCGACTCCACGCGGAGGCGGGCGGACTCGAGGTCGAGGGCGTCCTTCTTGGCGCGCTCGGAGAAGCGCGAGTCCGAGAGCTTCCGTTCGAGCTGCGCGGTCGCGAGGGCGCCGAGGTGTTCGGTGCGTTCGCGCGCGAGGTCGCGGATCTCCGCGGAGAAGTCATCGAGAGCGCGGTGTGCCGCCTTCGAGTTGTGGCGCGCGATCTCCACGCTCTGTTCGGCGCGGCCGAGGCGCTGCTCGAGGCGGCGCTTCTCGGCGAGGAGCTCGAGGCACTTCGGATCGTCGCCGCGCTTCGCGGCGGCGCGCGCGGCGTAGAACACTCGCGCGACTTCGGCGCGGCGCTCGACGAGGTCGTCCTCGAGCTTGTTCCTGGCGTAGAGCAACTGCAGCGCGGATTGGCGGAGCTCGTCGTAGCGCTTCTCGTGACGGCGCAGCACGCGGTCGTACGTCCGAACCGGCGAACGCTTGGGGCCGACGACGTCGACGATGTCCTTCAGCATGCTGATCACGCTCATCACCATTCCTCCGACCGGAGCCCGAGCTCCCGGATCTTCTGTTGCAGGCTCTGTCGAACCATCCCGATCGCCTCGGCGGTGCGGGAGATGTTGCCTTCGTTCTCGCGCAGCGCGCGGAGCAGGAACGCGCGCTCGAAGTTTTCGAGGGCGTTCTTCTTCGCGTCCGCGAACGGGACGTCGGCGTCGGGGAGCTCCGGCTTCTTGTCGCCCTTGCGGGAGCGGCCGAGGTCGAGCTCGTCGGCCTCGATCGTGTCGCCCGACGCGAGCACCGCGCTCTTCTCGATGACGTTCCGCAGCTCGCGGACATTCCCCGGCCAGTCGTGTTGCACGAGCTTCTTGAGCGCGCCGGGGCTGACCGTCATCGCTTCACGCCCGAGGCGCTCGGCGAGGCGCTCGAGGAAGCGCGCGGCGAGCGCGGGGATGTCGTCGGCGCGATCGCGCAGCGGCGGGAGATCGATCTCCACGACCTTCAGTCGGTAGTAGAGGTCCTCGCGGAAGTCGCCGGCTTCGACCTCGGACTCGAGGTCACGGTGCGTCGCGGCGACGACGCGCACGTCGATCGGGATCGGCTTCGTGCCGCCCACGCGTTCGAGCGTCCGCTCCTGGAGGACGCGCAGCACCTTCGCCTGCGTGTCGAGCGGCATGTCGCCGATCTCGTCGAGGAAGATCGTCCCGCCCTCGGCCGCTTCGAAGCGGCCTTGGCGCATCGCGTCCGCGCCGGTGAACGCGCCCTTCTCGTGACCGAACAGCTCGCTCTCCACGAGCTCCTTGCTGATCGCCGCGCAGTTCACGGCGACGAACGGGCGATCGCGGCGCGCGCTGCGCTGGTGGAGCGCCTGCGCGACGAGCTCTTTTCCCGTGCCGCTCTCGCCGCGGACGAGGACGGTGAGGTCCGTCTCGGAGACCTTCTTGATCGTCTCGAACACGCGCTGCATCGCGCGGCCGGAGCCGATGATGCTGCCGAAGCCGTACTCGCGCTGGATGCGGTCGAGGAGGAGGCGGTGCTCGCGGACGAGCTGCGTGCGTTCGAGCGCCTTCTTGATCACGAGGCGCATCTCGTCGTTGTCGAACGGCTTGGGGAGGTAGTCCTCCGCGCCCGACTTCATCGCCTCGACGGCGATCTTCTCGTTGCCGTGCGCGGTGATCATGACGACCGGGACCTCGCTGCGGAGGTTCTTGGAGTGTGCGAGGACCGCCATCCCATCTGCGCCCTGTCCGAGCGCGAGGTCGGTCAGGACCAGGTCGAAGCGCTCGTCGTCGAGGCGCTCCATGGCTTCCTGTCCGCTCGACGCGATGACCACTTCGTAACCCGCCTTCTTCAGGAGGCCCGACAACGCGAGTTGAATCCCGCGCTCGTCCTCCACCACCAAGATCCTCGAGCTCACACTGCTCCCTCTCTCACCGTGGGGAAGGTGAGTTCGAACGTCGTCCCCTCACCCTCCTGTGACGTCACTTCGATCGATCCCGCGTGCGCCTCCACGACCTTCCGCGTGATGGCGAGGCCCAGGCCAGTGCCCGAGGCCTTCGACGTGTGGAACGGATCGAAGATGCGGTCGATCCGATCCGCCGGGATGCCCATACCGTTGTCCTTCACGCGCACCCACAGCTCGGTGCCCGCGAGGTTT
>JAUHYN010001363.1 GCA_030426505.1 bacterium
GTGACCACGTTCGTCGTCTTCTCGGAGTTCGGTCGCACGCCGCTGTTCAACAACCTGCAGGGGCGCGACCACTTCCTCGGGAACTCGTGCCTCGTCGCGGGGCCCGGGATGAAGCGCGGGCTCGCGATCGGGCAGAGCGCCGAGCGCGGCATGATGCCGTACTCGACCGACCTCGACTCCGGCGCCGGCGTCGCCGCGCCGAGCGATCAGCAACTCGCATCGGGTCGCGTGCAGACGCTGTCGCCGAAGCACGTGTTGGCGACGGTGCTCGAGTCCGTCGGCCTCGACCACAGCGACCTCCGCACCGAGCCGATCCAAGCGCTGCTCGCGTAGTCGCACCGCTTTGGATCGATCGCACCATCTTCGCGCGCGATCTCGGATCACCCGCCCTCACGACGCACCGCCTCGTGCCTGGCACGCCGCTCGCTACCGGGCGTCGGCGTGTCCGTCGTCCACATCCTCCCCGGGCGCCACCAGCCACCTCACGACGATCACTTCGCGCTGATCCGCCACGCGCTCTCGCGCATCGGCGGCCCGCTCTACGTCGCGCTGATCGTCGACGCGCCCGGCCCCGCGCCGCGCTCCGACTTCGAGCGCGCCGCGCACCTCATGAATCAGCCGGAGCGCGCGCCGTACAGCTTCGACACGCGACGCCGAATGATCGAAGCCGGCGCATCCGAGTGCCTCCTCCCGGAAGAGAGCGCGCGGCTCGTCGTCGTCCCGCTCGTCCGACCCGAGCTCGGGTGGACCACGGTGGAGGCGATCTTCCCGGAGCGGCGGGTGTGGATCGTCCCGGACGTCGGTGAAGACTTCGACGACGCGAAGGCGGCGTTCTTCCGCGCGCGCGGTGACGCGGTCCTGCGCATCACCGCGCCCACGCGCACCTGCGGTTGGACGGTGCGGCGCCTGATCGCCGCGCGCGACCCTCGCGTCGCGGAGCACGTCCCCGCGAGCGTCGCCGCGATCCTCGAGGGCCTGCACGGCCCGTTCATTCAACCCGAGAAGGAGACAAGAGCATGAAGTTGGGAGTCATGATCGTCGGCGCGCGCGGCGCGACCGCGAGCACGTTGATGGCCACCGCGATGGCGCCGCGCGACGGCGACGCGAATCGCTACCTCGTATCGGAGGCGGCGCGCGCCGCGGGGGCCGACCTGCCCGCCGTGGAGGACATCGCGTGGGGCGGCTGGGACATTCGACGGGAGTCGTGGGCCGAGACCGTGCGCCGTCACGGGGTGCTCGGCGAAGACGCGGTCGAGCGCCTCGAGCGCGTACACGTCTACGAGGCGGTGGCGTTCGAGCGCGACCACGCCGTCGTCGCGAGCGAGACGAGCGCGACCGCGCTGCGCGGACCGACGATCGTCGCGCGCCTCCGCGACGACCTGCGGGCGTTCCGAGAGGCGACCGGGGCCGACCGCGTCGTGCTCGTCCACCTCGGGACGCCCGCGATCCTCCCCGAGCGATCGACGTGGCCGCAGACGGCGGAGGCGTTCGTGGAAGCGATCGAAGGGACGGCGTTCGCTTCGGCGCCTCCGTACTACACGGCGGCGGCGATCGAGGAGGGGGTCGCGGTCGTGGACTACACCGCGAGTCCGACGCTCGAGATCCCGGGACTGGTGGCGCTCGCCGAAGCGCGCGGCGTCGCGCTCGCGGGGCGCGACGGGAGCACGGGGCAGACGCTCCTCAAGTCGGTGCTCGCCGAGATGTTCAAGACGCGGCGGCTGCGCGTGCGCGGCTGGTACAGCACCAACATCCTCGGCAACCACGACTGCCTCGTGCTGCAGGATGATCGCTTCGCCGACACCAAACGCGTCGACAAGACGGCGCTGCTCGAACAGATCCTCGGCGAGCCGGTGGAGGCGCACCTCGTCGACATCCGTCACTACGGACCGGCGGGCGACGTGAAGGAAGCGTGGGACGCGATCGACTTCGAGGGCTGGGGCGGCCTGCAAGGTAGCTTGCGGATCAACTGGCGGGCGTGTGACTCGCTCCTCGCGACGCCGGCGCTGATCGACCTGGTGCGACTCACGGCGCACGCCGCCGCGCAGGGCCGCAGCGGGCTCCAGACGCAGCTCTCCGCGTTC
>JAUHYN010000203.1 GCA_030426505.1 bacterium
GCCGCCGTCGCGGCGGAGGATCGTGGTGCCGCCCCCGCGGCGGTCGTCGCCGCAGGCGGAGAGCGCGAGGAGCGAGGCCAGCGTGAGCGGCGGGGCAAGGCGGAGGACTGAGGAGGCCATGAGCGCACGCATACTACGCGGCCCACGCCTGGATCTTCGTCGGTCGATCAGTCGACGGGGCCCTGCGAGGGACCCGAGCCCGAGCCCGAGCCCGGTGAGCGGGGACGGGAACGGGGAACAGGAGCGGGGAACGGGAACAGAAACGGTGGAACAGGAGTGGCGCCCGCGCCCCCCAACCTACGGTGTCCCCAGGATCAACCGCACCCGCGCCTTCAGCTTCGGATCCGCCTCCCGCACGAGCACCCCCCCGAGCACCCTCCGCGCGTCGGCGCTCTGCGGCGCGTGCGGCTCCAGCAAGGACACCAACGCCGGCAGGGCCAACTCCTTCAGCGGCGCGGCGTCGAGGCGGGCGATGTCCGCCGGTCGGATCCCCTGCTTGCGGAGCGCGTGGAGCGCGCGCACCTGGACCAGGCCGATCGGATCCCGCGTGAGCGACAGCGCGAGCTCGCGCGCGATGGCGCCGTCGAGGTGCCGCAGCGAGGACGCCGTCGCCGCGCGGAGGCGCGGGTTGAAAGTGCGGACCATCGGCGTGAGCTGCGCCGCCGCCGGCTCGTAGCGCGCGTTGCCGATCGCGGCGAGCAGAGCGCGTTGTCGAGCTTCGTCGCGCTCCGCGCTCAGGTCCGCGAGGAGCCCCTGCGCGATCCGCTCGCCGCCCGGGACGCGCGCGGCCGCCGCACCGAGCGACACCGTACTCGCGGTGTACACGCCGATGTCCGCGGCGGTGTTACGCGTGTCGGTGAGGAAGCGGAGCGTCGCTTCGTTCGGAGCCTTCAACAGTGCGAAGCGCTGGAAGAGCAGCGTCGCCTTCGGGTCCGCCTTCGTCGAATCGAGCGCGACGATCTCGCGCATCGCCGCCTGGGCCTCGTCGTGTCCGGCCGCCGCGAGGATGTCGAGCACCAACCCGCGCCCGCCGCTCTGCATCCCGGGCACCTGCACCGCCTCGACCAACTTCGCCGCGGCCTCGGGCTGCGCGCGGAGCAGCCCCGTTGCCTTCCACAGCCACGCGTTGTGGTGCGGGAGCTGACCGGTCACGTGCGTCGTGACGTCCGCGACGAGGCGCTCGGGCGTGAACCCGTCGACGCGGAGATCCTCCGCGCGCGCCTCGATCCGGTCCGAGACGATCGCGCGATCGATTGCGTCGCGCACCGCGTTCGTCGGCGGCGCGATCGCGCGCGCCACCTCTACGCCCACCCGCACCACGCGCCGCTTCGCGCTCGCGGTGAAGACCGGCGAAGCGACCTCCTCGCTCCCGACGAGCGACCGGAGGCGGCCGTCCTCCAGCTCGATCTCGTCGCGCCCGCTCACGCGCGCGGTCGAAGCGTCCGCACCCGCCCGCAGCGTCTGGTAGGCGACGCGCTCGCGCACGAGTCGGTCGTCGTCACGCGCGTACCGTGACTCGACGCGCCCGAGCAGCCCCGCCTCGACCGCCGTCCAGTCGCGCTCCGAACCGAGCTCGACGCCGAGCTCCGTCGCGATCATCTGCGCGAGGCGGCGGTGATCGATCGTCGCCTCGGGCGGCGCGAGGACGACGTCGCCCTCCACGAAGAACGTGTGCGACTCGATGCCCTCCGCGTCGAGCGCGGGCTCGTTCATGACTTCGATGTCAGCGCGATCCACTGAAACGAACTCGAGCGCCCACCCTGACGCGCCGTTCGGCTGGATCTCCACCCGCGCGTCGACGTCGTAGCGGCTGTCGATCACCACCGACTGACCGCCCGAGCCGAGCTCGGTGCGCGATTTGCCGTCGAGCTCGACGTCGTAGCGGATCGCGTCCGCCGAAGGCGCCGAGGCGGGCGACGACGCGACGAACCACGCCACGCCGCCCACGACGACCAATCCAATCGAGAACATCCATGCGTTCTTCACGTTCAGTCTCCCAACGTCGTCAGCGGCAGGAGCGGGACCTCGAAGCCGAGACTGAAGAGGTTCTGGGTGAATCGAGGCCCGTCCCATCTGAACAAGATCTCCTCGAAGTACTCGCACCCGATCAGGTAGCAGACCTCGACGAACGCGCTGACCCACCCCGACAGGATCGAGATGACGAGGTCGAGGTTCGCCGACACCGCCATCTGCGCGCCGAGCACGGCGCCCGACTGCACGCCGTCGACCGCCACCGCGACGTCCAACGGCAAGTCGGCTTGCACGAGCACGAGCGTGACCTTGATGCCTGCTTCTACGATGAGCGCGTCGATGCTCACCGACGCGAACGCGTCGACCGCCGCGTACGGGGTGAAGTGGCCCTCCATCAACACGTCGGCGGTGCTGCACGAGCCGCCCTTCGGTTGGCCCATCCCGAGCCCGACCGTCGCGCCGATGCGACCAGCGACACCACCGCGGATCGTCACGGGGACGATGACCACCGTGATCGTCGTCTGCGCCTTGAAGAAGTCCTCCGACTCCTCGCCGCCGTCCTCGATGACGTTGAAGTCCATGTTCGTGCCGAGGTCGTACGGTCCCAAATCGACGAGCTCCACGCCCGCGACCTCGAGGTACGCCTCGGAGTCGACGCCCGGCTCGCCGCTGATCGTGGCGTGCGCGTCCACGAGATCGAAGCTCTTGAACAATGCGCGCCCGCCGGCCCACATCGCGGCGTGGAGCGTCGGTTCGAGGAGGCACCAATCGGGGGTCGCCGTCTCGATCCCCGCGAGCGTCATCGCCCAGCTCGCTTCGAAGCCGCCGGACGTCTCGAACATGTCGTTGCCGGTGTCGAAGACGTCGCTCTCCGTCGATCCGATCCGCACGTCGTAGTCCGGCGGCGGCCCGATCACGAAGCCCTCCGACCCGAGGATCTGGTTCAGCGCGGAGACGAGATCCTTTTTGTGTTGGTCGACGCAGTCGAAGTACAGATTCACGGCGTCGAGGTCGGTGTTGTACGACGCGCGGTTGCAGGCTTGGCCGCCGACCATCGTCGTCAGCATCCCCGGCGAGCCGTTCGGGTCCGGGTAGGTGAACGGCGTGGCGTTCACGAGCGCGACGAAGCCCGCGCTGCGCGAACAGCCGCGGCGACCAGTCACACGCCGTGAGTCCCGGGTCGAGGCAGCCGAGCGCCTGCGCCTCGACGAGCGCCTCTTCGATCAACTGGTCGACGCCCGCGAGCATGTCGTAGAGGCCGTCGAGCCCGGGGTTGATGCGGCTCCCGAGCGTGCCCTGGATGCCGACCGCTTCTGAGACGAGCGACGCCGGCATCGCCCCCTGTCGCGCCGCTTGCACCGCGCGCCCCACCGACTGCGAAGCGGAGATGCCGCCCTGCGTCCCGTACGTCCCGCCGGGCAGCGGCGCGGAGAACGGCGTGGCCGTCTGGCCGCCGGGCAATCCGTTGGTGAGGTCCGAGTAGTCGAAGCCGTGCTGCACGCTCACAACGCCCTCGAGGACCACCTGCCCGTTCGACACCGCGCGCGCGGCGCGCTGTGCGCGTTGGTCTTGGAGGAGTTGCGAGATCGGATCTTCGCCGACGTAGATCTGGCTCTCGTAGATCGACGGATCGAAGAACGGGTCCTCCGCGAACTCGGGGATCGATTCGAGGACGCCCTCGTGCCAGCGCCGGTAGATCGCCTGGATCGCCGACAGCACGACGGCGCGCCGGAACAGGAGCTGCTCGAACTCCACCTTGAACTTCTCGATCTGGAAGAGCTGCTCGTCGAGGTAGAGCGGCTGCAGCGCGTTCGATTGGTCGAGGTGCCACTGCCACGTCTCGTCGTAGCGGCCGTTCGTCCAGCCGTCCCAGATCAACTGGTAGAGGTCATCGTCGACGATCTCCGCGAGGACCTGCGCGCGCCGCGTCGGGTTCATGTAGTCGGCCGCGAAGAACGAGTTCTTGTGCTGCGGGAAGTTCGGGAACTCGTGCTGGTCGGGCGACGCCGCGCCGTCGCGTCGGATCTGCGGGAGGCCTTGCACGCCGCGCGTCCCGATTGCGTGCGCCGGTACCGGGTTCGCGGCCGAGTACGCGAGGTCGAAGATGTCGCGGTGTTCGGAGCCGAGCGTGAGCTTGGCGTCCTGGAACTGGTTCACCGAGTAGAAGAGCTCGTACGCGTACTCGAGGCAGCTGTTGACCGCGTCGCCGTTGGCCGCCCACTGCTGTCGCTGGATCTGGATCCGAGAGAGCGCCGGGACGCTGTTCAGGTTCGACGCGTCCGTCACGTCGCCCTGATGGAAGCCCCAGAGCGTGGCGTTGAGGCTGTTCGAACGCATCCCGACCGGCGTGTAGTCCGGCTTCTTCACCGGCAGCAGCGAGCCGGGCGGGGGCGTGCCCGCGTTGTCGCCGATCGTCGGCGGCACCACGACGGTCGTCGGCGAGACGTTCGGTGCAATCGTCGCCGACTGCAGCGCGGTCTCGTCGTACCAACCGCGCAGCAGGTTCACGCACGTGGACGGGTGCTCGCACGGGTACGCGGCGCCGTCGGGGGGCTGGCACTCGACGGGTTCGGGGATGAGGAACGTCGCCGCTTCGCGCTGCCCGCAGATCGTCCGGAAGTACGCCGAGCTCTGGCAGTCGGCGAGGTCGGGTTGAAGGCTGTCGCAGTAGTCCGCGCACACCGAGAGCCCGGGGCTCACGCCGAGGAGCAACGACACCTCCTTCTGGCCGCACGCCGTGACGCCGTAGTCCGCGTCGATGCAGTCGGCGAGGGTCATCGGGCAGTTCAGCGTGCTGACGACGCCCGCGGCGACCTGGGTGCCGGGGCTGTTCGAAGCGCCCACGCGTTGGTCGAGCGACGAGCCCCGGAAGCCCTTCGCGTCTGCGTCGCCGTCGACCGCGACCACGCCGAGCGCGAGGAGCAACGCGAGCGCGCTGCGACGGCGGCGACGGAGGAACGCCAACGCGACGAGCCCCAGCGCCCAGCCCCCGCCCGAGCGGTCGTCCTCGGTGGCGGTGCAGCTGCAGCCGTCGTCCTCGCCCGGCCCCTTCGTCATCGCTTCTCCCGCGTCGCGCGGCGCGCTCGTCCCGCCGCCGTCCCGCGCGGCGCCGCCGTCGACGTCCCCGCCGCTGTCCGGCACGCCGCCATCGGGGAGCTCGGTGATCTCGATGCAGTTGCCGAACGTCGCGCCCGAGCCGGAGCACTCGAAGCCGGGCGCGCACCGCAAGAGGGAGCCGGGGTGCAGGCGCGGATCGTCGCACGGCGCGCCGCGGCCGCCTTCGCAGATCGCTTGTGTCCGGCCGTCCCGCACGCACGTGCTCCCGAACGATTCGCAGTCGAAGCCGACGGGCTCGCGCGCGGTGCCTTCGCGGTTGCTCACGCAGAAGGTCGCGACGCCGTCTTCGCAGCCGGCGGTGAGTTCGTTCGGCATGCACTCGCTCCGCAGCGCTTCGCACGTGGAGACCGGCGCTTCGCCGGCGCGCGGTTGCCGCGACACGCAGCTGAGGTTCGGCCCGCAGTAGACGCCGCGCGTGGGATCGCAACGATCGCCGGCCGCGCCGCCGACGCAGCTGAGCGGCGTCTCGGCGCACGGCATCCCGGTCCGGTTGTCGATGCACGTGAACGGCGCGCCGCAGCGCACGCGGCCGGAGCCCTGGAACACCGAAGCGCAGTCGGTGCGGACGACGCGATCGATCCGCGGGTCGCAGATCTCGAGGACGTCGCCGTCGCACGACGCGGTGAACGCGCTGCGATCGCAGACCGCGCCCTGCGCGATGCAGCGGTCCGTGAACACGTCGCAGATCGCGGTGGTGTCGTCGCAGAGGAGGTCGGTGTCGTCGCACCGCGCGCCCTCGGGGAGCGAAGTACACGTGCCGCGCGCGCAGGTGCCGCCGGCGCCTTCGCAGTCGTAGCCGATGGGCTGTCCGATGCGGCAGTCGAACGCGAGGACGCCGCCGTTGCAGGTGGGCGCGTAGGTTTGGCCGGGCGTCGGCGGCGTGCAGGGGCCGACGTCCGAGCGGCACACGGCTTCGCGCGAAGTCTCCTCGTAGATGCAGCCGGGGGCGGTGCCGTCGCAGAGCGCGTAGACCGGGCGCGCGAGCTCGTCCGCGAACTCGCAGACCTCGCCGGTGAGCACGACGCAGTCGTTGCCGTGCGTCGCGTTGACGAGATCGCACGTGCCCATCGAGCCCGGGAAGACGCTCGCGCAGTCGACCGTGACGACGCGCGCGGCGGGCGTGCCTTCGCCTTCGCAGTACGCGAGCGTGGCGCCGTTGCACTCGCCGAAGTGGGTGACGGGGCCGCAGCCGTCTTGCCGCGCGGAGATCTGGAGCACCGTCGCCGCGACGTCGTTCACCGGGTTCGCGTCGGGCGCGGTCGTCGTCACTTGGACGGTGTTGGTGACGTTGGCCGGCGAAGTCCGCATCGTCCTCACGCGGATCGTGACGGTCGACGTCGCGCCGGGGGCGATCGTCCCGAGCGTGCAGACGACAGGATCGACGAGCGGGCAGTCGGCGCGGGGCTCGGCGAGCAGGAGCGTGATGCCGTCGGGGAGGTCGTTCGTGAGGACGACGTCGGTGGCCGGGTCCACACCGAGGTTCGTGACCTCGACGGTGAACGTCGCGCCGTTGCCCGCGGTCGTCGGGTTGGGGGAGGCGGTGATGCTCACGCCGATGTCGGTGCAGCCGGGCTCCATCGCCATCGCCGCGACGAACGCGTGGCTGCCGGAGACGGTGGTCGCGAAGCCGTCGACGAGGGGGAACGTCGGGGTGTCGAGTGTGCCGCCGATGATCGCGATCCCGGCGGGCGTGAGCGCGAGGTGGTACGCGCCGCTCTCGCCGAGCCGCGTGCTGTGGACGATCCCCGAGCCGGCGGCGTTCAGGCGCGTCAACCCGGATTGCAAGCCGGTCGCGCCGGCGAAGCCGCACGGCGAGGGCGCGAGCGAGCTGCGGTGCGCGAGGTACGCTTCGCCGGCGGCGTTGACCGCGATGTCGTAGCCCTCGTCGCTGTTGGAGGTGCCCCCGACGAAGGTCGAGAACACGAGCGCGGTGCCCGCGGGATCGACCTTGGTGACGAACGCGGAGCCCCCGGCGGGGATCGTGGTCTGGAACGCGCCGGGCGTGGTCGGGAAGTCCGACGACTGCGTGCCGCCGGTGACGTACGCGTGGCCCGCGCCGTCCGTCGTGATGTCACCGACGTTGACGCGCCTCGTCTCGCCGCCGGTGCCTCCGAGGTGGGTCGCGTAGACGAGCGAGGCCGCGCCGCTCGCGTCCGTATCGAAGCGCGCGACCGCGTACGTGTCGGGGCGCGTCTGGAACGCTCCTGCGGTGAGCGGGAGATCCGACGAACCCACGTCGAGCAACAGGAAGACGTCGCCGTTGTCGTCGGCGTCGAGCGCCATGACGGCGTCGCTGCCCGAGCCGCCGAAGCGCGTGGAGTAGACGAGCTGCTGCGCGGGCGGTTGTGTGATGTCGAGGCGCGCGACCCACCCGTCCGCGTTCATGCGGACGGTCTGGTAGGCGTTCGGCGTGGTCGGGTGCGAGGTGCTGTTGTTGCTGCCGCCGACGTAGATGTGGCCATTCGCGTCGACGTCGATCGCGGCCTGTCCGCCGTCGCTGAAGAAGGTGCCGTAGTCGAGCGCGGCGCCGTTCGCGGAGAGGACCGCGATGTAACCCGAGAAGCCGGGGTTGGCGGTGGCGTCGAAGGCGTCGGCGGTCGCGGTGAAGTCGTTGGAGACGCGCCCGAAGAAGTGCGGTCGCCCGGTCGGCCCCACCGCGCCGGCATACACGCGCTCGGTCTGTGAGCCGCCGACGAAGGTGGAGAAGACGATCGAGGCCGCGCCCGAGAGCGTGGGATCGATCTTGGTGACGAACGCGTCGGTCGTGCCGGAGAGCGTGGTGTCGTACGCGCCGAGCGTCGTGGGGAACGTGGCTTCGTTCGTGGTGCCGAAGGCGTAGATCGCGCCGTTCGCGTCGGTGGCCACATCCTCGATCGGCGAGGTGTTGGCGCCGAGGAGCGTGCCGTACTCGACGGTGGGATCGATGACGAGCGCGCGCGTGCGATCGTATGGGGCGACCTCGAAGCGGATCGTGTCGTCGCGGACGACGAAGCGGCACGGAATCTCGTCGCCGCCTTGGAATGCGCGGGGGCCGCTGATGAAGACGCGGTCGTCGAGGACGAGGCGGCCGCGAGCGTCGATCTTTGCCGCCTTCGGTCCGTCGAAGCGCATCTCGAACGCGGCGGGGTCGGCGCCGGGCGCGACGTGGACGTCGAACGCGACGCGGCCGAGCGCGTCGAAGCGATGCACCACGAAGAAGCCCTTGCCCGCGCTGCGCGTGACGACGTCGTAGGTCGCGATGTCCGTGCGCCACGATGCGCGCGGGCCGACGAGGTGATGCGCGCGGCCGGGGAGGGCGGGGCGCTCGTGGACTTCGCCGCCTTGGTGCAGGTGCGCGACGAACGCGTAGCCCGGTGTCGACACCGCGAAGCCGTCGCGCGTGACGAAGAACGTGTCGTGGCCGCCGCGCGCGACGTGGGTCGCGGCGGCGTCGGTCTGTCCGACGTTGCGTTCGAATACGCGAGCGGCGCCCGGGGCGTGGGCGGTGGCGGCCGCCGGAGCGGAGGTGATCGTGACGACCAGCGCGCAGAGCGGGAGTATTCTCACCGCGGATCTAGGTAGCACGGGATCGCCCGCGCCGGATCTCCACCCCCCGGCGATCCATTGGAACGATCGCGGGGACACGGCGCGCGTCGGCGTTCGCGCGCGATGCTCGGGTCAGGCCTTCCCGGGCGGCGGTCGCACGCGCCAGTGCGCGGCGTGCTCACGACAGTACGGCGTGCCCTTGAGCGGCTTGCGGAGGCAGCCGGTGCCGTCGTCGAGGGTCCCCTTGCAGCGGTGGACGTCGCCCATGACGTCGGCGTCCTTGAGGCCGCGCTTGTGTTTGGCCTCTTCCTCCTCGAGCTCTTCGGCGACCCAGCCGGCGCCCGGCTTGTCTTCCTCGTCCTCGTCGCGCTGCTGCTGTTGGTCGCGGGCCTCCGGCTCTTCGACTTCCTTGCCGTCCGCCTTCTCTTTCATCTCGGCTTCGTGCTGGCCCAGCACGCGCGCTTCGTCGGCGACCTCGTCGCGACGCACCTCGCCGTCGACGGCCTCGCGGCGATCCGCGACCTCCGTCTGCTCGGCGAGCTTGTCCTGCGTCTCCTTGGACTCCTTCGTGTCCTTGCCTTCGCGCCCGAGGTTCGCGAACGGGTTCTCCTGTTCGGCGCGCTCGACGGTCGACTCGTGGACGAAGCGCTCCACGTTGGTCTTCTCGTTCGTGTTCTTCTGCGGCGTCTCTTTGTCGGCGTGGTTGTAGCCGAGGCCGCTCAAGAGCTCGCCGTCGGGGCCGAGCTCCATGCCCTTGGGGAGCCCCTCCTTGCCCAGCGCGGTGAGGCCCTTGGCGTCCGCCCCGAGCGCGCCGCCCTTCAGCAGCTGGCCGAGCTGGCCCTCCTCCGTGGGCGCTTGGAGGCCGAGTTTGGCGAGGAGGGCGCCGAGGCCCGCGGGGATCTGCAGGGGCACGGTACCGCCTCAGCATAAGGAGCTTGGTTCGCGGTCGGCAAGCCGGGCGGACCGTGATATCCGCCACCAGGTATGACGGCCCCGGCTTCGCTCGACCGCGTCCTCGTCCTCGACTTCGGCTCCCAGTACACGCAGCTGATCGCGCGTCGGATCCGCGAACAGCGGGTCTATTCGGAGATCTGGCCCTGCACTCGGCCGCTCGAAGAGGTGAAGGCGTTCGCCCCGAAGGCGATCGTCCTCTCGGGGGGACCCTCCAGCGTACACGAGGAGGGCAGCCCGTCGATCGATCCTGAAATCTTCCAACTCGGCGTCCCGGTCCTCGGCATCTGCTACGGCATGCAGCTGATGTGTCACCTCCTCGGTGGCCGCGTGGTCCGCTCCGACCGACACGAGTACGGGCGCGCCGAAGTCGAGCACGTCGCCGACGACGATCTACTCTTTGGATTCCACTCGAACGAAGACACCCACGTGTGGATGAGCCACGGCGACTCCGTGGAGACGCTCCCCGAGGGCTTCGTCACCCTCGGCCGCTCGAAGAGCTGCCCCTACGCCGCGGTCTCCAACCCCGGGAAGCGCTGGTACGGCCTCCAGTTCCACCCGGAGGTCGTCCACACGCCGCGCGGCACCGAGATCATCGCGAACTTCCTGTTCCGCATCGCCGACGTCGACGCGACGTGGACCATGGGCTCCTTC
>JAUHYN010001364.1 GCA_030426505.1 bacterium
ATGCCGGCGTCGTTCGTCGTGGGCTGGGTCTTGTCTTTGGACATCGCGCGCGAGTCGAGCAAGGACGATGCCGCTCCGCGGTCCTCGCCCCTGCGCGGTGGCGCGGTCGCGAACTGCCCCACCGTAGCGAAACGCGTCGGCGCGCGGGTGGTCGCCGTCACGGGCGCGCGTCGGGTGGCCGTCGCGCCGCGGCTTTGGCACCGTACCCGGGATGCGTCGCGCCCTCCCGATCGTCCTGCTCGCCACCGCTTGCACCACGACGAGCGCGGTCACGACGCGCGGCGTGAGCGGCCTCGAGTCACCGACGAGCGGCGAGGCCATCTACATCACCGACGAACACGGCGCGAAGCTCCGCGTGGATCCCAACACGCTGATTCGCTTCAAACGAACGGACGGCGCGAAGACCCCTTGGGTCCGCGCGCGGAAGCTCCACGCGAACGGCGCGGGCGTCTTCCGGATCCACCGGCTGGATCTCGACGACGTCGAGAGCGCGGAGATCCACGGCCTCCACCCGGACGGCGTGCAGCTCCTCGCGCGCGCCAAGCCACACGACGCCGAGCTCTATGAGGACGGCGAGCTGCTCCACCTCGCGGGGCCGCGCGGCTCGATCGTCGCGTGGGTCACCGCCTACGTCGCGCACCGCGCCGACCGCGCGGACGCGAGCGACGGCGCGTGGTGGGCCCGCGACGAGGGGCGCTGGCGCTTCCGCTATCCGTTCGGCGGGTGGTCCACGCCGGTGGACGGCCACGCCCTGACCGACGCGATCGAAGACGGCCTCGACGTCCCCGTCGGGCTCGCGTTCGACGACATGACCGGCGCCGAGGTGCGGAACTTCAGCGGGAGCAAGTCGCTCGCGCTCGTCGTGGGCAGCGCGGCGGTCATCGCCGCGATCGTCGCGGCCGCGAAGAGCGGCGGCGGTGGCGGTGGGAGTAGCGGTGGCGGTGGCGTCTCCGCGGGCGGGCGAATGGCACTCGCGACCGCCGAAGTCGCCGTCCACATGATCGACGCTGCCGCGCGCTGCGGGCGCCGTTGCGCCGAGCGCCGCCGCACGCTCCCGAAGGACGCGCTGATCTCGCCCATGATGGCCTCGCCCGACGCGATCGCGGCGCAACCGCTCTTCACGGCGCGCGCGCGGCGAAAGTCCGACGTGGAGGTCGTCGTCGCCAGCGCGCTCGGCTACGACATCACGGGCGCCGGAGCGACGTCGCCGGCCACGCTCTCCGCGGCGCTCCGCCTGCGCGACTTCGTCGAGCTCGGGGGCGGCGTGCGCTACGTCGGCGGCCGCGACGACGGCCAATATCTCGCCTTCGCGCGGGGCGGCGGGCTGTTCCACCTCGACGACGAACATTGGATCGGCGTCGCGCTGCTGTTCGACATCGGCGGCGGCTCGCGCGCGATGGAGATGAAGCTGAACATGGGCCTGCGCTTCGAGTGGGCGTCCGGCTTCGGCTTCGGGCTGTATCCCTTCAACCCGACGTGGTTGCGCGTGGGGTCGGGGGACCAGGCGGTGTCGGGGTGGTCGTTCCCGTCGACCGCCGAGATCTCGTTCGCGTTCTGAGGGCGGGGCGCGATCAGCGACCGCCCTCAGCGGCGCTCGCCTCGAGGACGGCGAGCGGCGGGCCGTGCAGCGTGATCTGGTGGCGCGCGGCGACTTCGGAGAGGACCTTCGGGTCGGGGCGCCCGTTCGCGAACGCGGGCGCTGGAAACCGCCCGGCCACTGGTACTGGACGATCTCCGCGCCCTCGTCGTCGAGCGCCATGAACGCGTGGACCGCGTCCGCCGGGGTGTAGATGAACGCGCCGGGCTCGAGGTCGTACGTCTCGTCGCCGATGCGGAACCGGACGCGGCCGCGCGTGACGACCTCCCACGCCGCCCAAGGGTGGCTGTGCAGGGGCGGCCGGTCGCCCCGGGCGAGGCGCTCGACCATCACGTCGGGCATGTTCGCGTCGCCCTGATGCCTGGCCATGTTTTCCGCCGTCATCCGGAACGGATAGGCCTGGACCTGAAAGGACGGCTGTCCGCCCCGGAAAGCCTCGCGTGCGAAGGCGTAGATCTCCAGCACCTGCTCGTCGGTCATG
>JAUHYN010000204.1 GCA_030426505.1 bacterium
CCCCCTCCGCCGCGCGCGCCGAAGCCGATCAACTTCTCCGGCACCGTCCTCGAAGCGGGCCTCCGCAAGCCCGTCGCGTTCGCGGACGTCGAGGTCTCGATCGCCAACACCGCGACCGTCACGCGCACTTCTACTCAAACGAACGAGGACGGCCGCTTCGCTTTCCGCGGGCTCCCCGGCGGCAATCACGTCGTCACGATCCGCGCGCCGTTCTTCGAGCGCCTCGACGCCAAGGAGCGCATCAGCGAACGCGAAGCCCTCGAGGTCGTCTACTTCGCGACCCGCAGCGAGCGCGACCCGTACGAAGTCATCGTGCGCGCCAAGCTCCCGCGCAAAGAGGTCTCGCGCACCACGCTCCGCTTCGAAGAAGTCGAGCGCCTCCCCGGCACGCAGGGCGACGCGATCCGCGTCGTGCAGAACCTCCCCGGCGTCTCGCGCACGCCGTTCGGCATCGGCCTCCTCGTCGTGCGCGGCGCGCCCCCGCAGGACACCGGCGTGTTCCTCGACGGGCACCGCCTCCCGCTCCTCTTCCACTTCGGCGGCCTCGGCGGCCTCACCAGCGTCGTCTACGCGCGCGCCCTCGAGACGATCAGCTTCGCGCCCGGTGGGTTCGGCCCGCGCCAAGGTCGCATCTCTGCCGGCATCGTCGAGCTCGACACCAAGTTCGCCGCGACCGATCGTGTCCACGGCGAAGCCGTCGTCGACATCGCCGGCGCGTCCGTCTTCCTCGAAGGCCCCGTCACCGACGACCCGCAGGACGGCGCCTTCACCGTCGCGCTACGCAAGAGCTACGTGGACGGCGTGCTCGCCGGCGTCCTCTCCGCGACCGACACCGCCGCCACGCTCGCGTCGCGCTACTACGACTACCAAGTCCGCTACGACCGCCCCGTCGGCGGCGACGACAAGCGCATCTTCACGATCCTCGCCTACGGCTCCGACGACGAGCTACTCCTCCTCGGCAGCACCAACCAGGCGTCGGGCGCGCCGCAGGGCACGCAGTCGCGCACGTTCTTCCACCGCATCAACCCGAGCTTCACGTACCGCCCCGACGCGAACACGTGGTTCCGCATCTCGCCGATCCTCGGCTACGACTTCACGAACACGCAGACCTCCGGCGACCCGTCCGGCAACGACATCCAGTTCAAGCTCTCCAACCTGAACGGCGGCGTGCGCGTCGACGGCAAGACACCGCTGAGTGACGATCTCCGCCTCAGCGCGGGCGGCGACGTCCTCTACTTCCGCTTCGACACCAACAGTACGCTCCCCGTGTTCCCGTCGATCCGCGACTTCCCCGGTCCGATCCCGACGGACACCGCGCTCCGCGAGGACAACGTTACCGTCCCCGCGATCCTCGGCTCCGTCTACGCCGAGCTCGAGTACGAACCCATCGAAGACCTCCGCATCTGGCCGGGCGTGCGGTTCGATCTCTACGCGTTCGACGCGGAGCCCAACGAGGGCTCGCTCGTCGATCCGCGCCTCGTCGAGGGGCGCTCGCTCCTCGGCTTCGATCCGCGCATCAGCGCGCGCTACGCGCTCACCGACAACATCGGCCTCAAAGCGCAAGCCGGCCTCTACCAACAGCCGCCGCTCCCCACACAGTTCTACGTGAACGCGGATCTCCCGCTCCTCGACGCGCAGCAATACTCCGGCGGATTCGAGTGGACGATCATCGATCGCCTCACGCTCGACGTCGTCGGCTTCCATCGCTACCAGACGAACGTCCCGCGCTTCTCGAACGACACGGAGGTCGTGGACGGCAGCGTGCGACTCGTCGGCTTCCGGCCCGATGGGTTGCGCCGCTCGTACGGGGCGGAGGTGCTCCTCAAACTCGACAAGCGCTGGGGCCTCTTCGGGTGGATCGCGTACACGCTCAGCCGAAGTGAGTTCCGCCGCCGCGACGAGCCCTGGCAACAGAACCTCTACTTCGACCAGACGCACAACCTGAACATCGTCGCGTCGTACGACCTCGGCCTGAACTGGAACGTCTCGGCGCGCTTTCGGTACGTCACCGGCGGCGGCCTCAACGTGGTCACCTACCGCCACTACGACGCGGACCAGGACGCCTACGACGCGGACGACGACGACAGCCAACTCCGCCGCGCGCCGGCTTTCCACCAGCTCGACATCCGCATCGACAAGCGCTTCGTCTTCGACACCTGGTATCTCGAGGCGTACTTGGACGTGAACAACGTCTACAATCGCAAGAACACCGAGGTGTACGTGCCGACGTTCGACTTCAAAGGCGAAGTCGCCATCCCGAGCCTTCCGCTGTTCCCGCTCATCGGGTTCAAGGGGGTGTTCTGATGCGCCGCGCCGCGCTCGCCCTCGCGTGTACGGCGTTCGCGACCGCGTGCGTCGACTTCCCCGACGAGTTTCGCATCGAGGACCTCCGCATCGTCGAGGTCCGCGCCGACCCGCCGGAGATCTCGTTCTTCCGCGACGCGCCCGTCGGCGGCACCGCCGAGGAGATCCTCGCCACGCCGCTCGCCACGGAAGACATCGAACTCTCCGTCCTCGCCGCGCACCCCGATCTCGACGCGTCGTTCGGCTACACCTGGTTCCGGTGCAAGGCCGAGAGCCGCGCCGGCGAACCCACGACCGGCTTCCTGCGCGTGCCGTGCAGCGGCGCGCAGAAGGTCGAGCTCGTCGAGGGCCTCGCCTCCACGCCGACCGTCTCCGTCTCGATCGTGCAGACGATCGTCGATGACCTCGCCGAGATCGGCGGCGACGATCTCGTCCAAGTGATCGGTTCGCTCGCCGAGGACCCGCGCGATCTCTTCAGTGGATTGCGCCTGAACGTCCACGCCAACGTGCGCGTCGAGGACGCCGACATCGCGGTCGACACCCTCGCGCTCGACGGCCGCAAGCGCGTCGTCCTCTTCGACCCCGCGATCGTCTCGCTCGTGCTCCGCGCCGCGCGCGACGGCGAGTTCGGCGAGCTCCCGATGATCCAAGGCGTGGAGACGCCGTCGCTCTGCACCAACGTCAGCGAGTCGCAGCTCTCCACCCTCCTCGAATACCTCGAAGAGCGCACGCCGAACCGCCGCCCGATCTACACCGAGCTCGAGCTGATCCGAGAGGGCGCCACGAGCACCGTCGCGTACGACCCGCGCCAAGCGCCGATCGAGCTCGCGCCCGGCGAGTCGATCTTGCTGAGCGGCCGCGTCACCGAGGACAGCTTCGAGACGTACCGGGTCATCGACGACAACTGCGAGCTCGTCGAGCTCGACGAGACGATGGCGTGGTCGTGGTTCATCACGCACGGCGAACTCTCCGACCAACTCACCGCGCTCGAGCGCGAGGGTGACGACCTCTCGAACTACTCCACCCGCTACACCGCGCCGGTCGACTTCCCCGGGGACGAGCTGCGCACGCGGATCTTCAGCGTGCTGCGCGACGGGCGGGGCGGTTCGGACAGCCACGTGATCGACGTCGTCGTTCGGCGGTAGAGTCGCGCCGTGGCACGCGAAGGAGGTTGGGTCCACGAGAAGGTCCTCGGGCCGCTCTTCGCCGCCGCGATCGTCTTCGCGGTGTTCCTCCCCGACTACATCCCGCGGATGCCGTGCCCGTTCCGGGCGCTCACGCACCTGCCGTGCATGACGTGCGGGAGCACGCGCGCCGGGCTCGCGCTGGGGCGCTTCGAGTTCGTGGAGGCCCTCCGGATGAACCCGTTGATGACGGTGGTGCTCGTGGGCGTGGGCGTCTACGTCTTCCACGCGGCGCTCGTGTTCGCCGGGCTGTCGAGGTCGTGGTCGTTGCCGCCGTCGAGCCCGCGCACGCGGTGGGCGGGGCGCGCGGTGCTCCTCTTGATCGCGGTCAACTGGGGCTACCTCGTCGCGGTCGGCCGTTGACCGCGGCGACGCCCCCCGCGATAGTCCCGCCGTGGATCGCGAAGAGTTGAAGCGCGTCGTTCGCGAGGTGCTCGAAGACGAGACCTCGTACGGCTACACCGCCATCGCGGAGCGGTTCTCGGGCGGCACGCTGCTGATCAAGCCGCGCGACGAATCGCTTCAAGCGAAAGAGATCCCGCTCGAGACGTTCTTCCACAAGATCGTCATGGTGCGCGACAAGCTCCGCGTGCTCGAACAGAAGATCAACGCGAGCAAGGAGCTCGACGACGCCGCGAAGGTCGACATGCAGCAGTACATCACCAAGGTGTACGGCTCGCTGACCTCGTTCAACGTCCTCTTCCACGACAGCGCCGACCACTTCACCGGCGCGAAAGGAGCGAGCGAATGAAGCGCCTCATCGGTCTCGCGGCCGTCGCCCTCCTCGGCGCGACCGCGTGCAAGACGTCGACCGCGACGACGATGGAGCAACTCAAGGAGTCGGTGGACGCGTACAACCACGCCTACCGCTGGAAGAACTACGAGCGCGCTGCGTCGTTCCTCCCGAACGACATGCGCGCGTCGTTCATCGCGGCATATGAGGACGACGAGAAGTCGCTCCACATCGAGGACTACCGAATCCTCAAGGTCGACGTCGCGAACGAGGACGCGGCGACGGTCCAGGTCCGCATGTCGTACACGCTGCTGCCGGACATCACGGTGCAGAAGCGGACCCTGACGCAGCACTGGCACAAGATCGCCGGTAGCTGGGTGCTCGAGACCGAAGAGGACTCGCTGCGTGACCTGGATCTCGGCGCCACGCCCAAGAACCCCGCGGCGTCCGGCGAGGTCGCTCCGCCCGCGGATCCGAACACCGAGGTCGAGGTCGCGGCGCCCGGCGAAGAGATCCCCGAAGACGAGTCCGATCCAGAGTGAACCACCGCGCCCTCCGGGGGTGCGTTGGCCTTCAGACCGCCGCCGCACGGTCCGAATGACTACGCGAAACGATGTCGCGTCCTCACTCGGCCTACCAAACCACACAGCTCAGCGGGATGTCCCCGGGCAAAGTCGTCGAGGCGATCCTCGACGGCGCACTCCGCGCCATCACGCGCGCGATCGTCGCTGCCGAGCAGGGCGACGTCGCCGTCCGCGGCGCGCAGGTCTCGAAGGCCCTCGCGCTCGTCGGTGAGCTCCAGAGCGCACTCGACCTCGAGACCGGCGCGCTCGCGGAGGACCTGTACCGGCTCTACGACTACGTCCAGACCGAGCTCCTGCAGGGCAACATGAAGGGCGACGCCGCGCGCTTCGGCAACGCCGAGACCGTGATGGCCGAGATCTACGAGGGCTGGGTCGCGATGATGGAGGCGACCGAGAACGCCACCACGACCGCCTCCACCGCCGCCACTCCGCCGCCCGCGGGGGAGGCGAGGATCTCCGACTACGCCTGAGAACCACCGCCTTTCGACCACCGTTGGCTCATGTTCCAGGCTGAGTCGCCGATAGCCAACGTCGATGCCTTCCGCCGCGAAGACCCTCGAGACCGCGATCGATCACCACCGCGTCGGCCGCCTCGCCGACGCCGAGAAGCTCTACCGCTGCGTCCTGCGATCGACGCCGCAACACCCCGACGCGCTCCACCTCCTCGGCCTCGTCGAACACCAGCGCGGCCGACACGCGCCGGCGCTGCGCCTCGTGGATCGCGCGCTCCGCGTCGCGCCCGCGTCGCCGTTCTACCTCAACACCCTCGGTGAGGTTCATCGCGCGCAGGGCGACCTCGACGCCGCCGCGCGCGCGTTCCGTTCCGCGATCCGAGAGAAGCCCGACTACGTCGAGGCCCACCACAACCTCGCGCAACTCGAGTTGTCTCGCGGCGAACTCGACGCGGCGTTGACCGAGTTCGAGCGCGCCCTCGCGATCGATCCGCGCTTCGCCCGGTCGCATAATGGCCACGGCGCCGTCCTCCGCGAGCTCGGAGACGCCGAGGGCGCCATCGCGTCTTTCGCGCGCGCGATCCACGTCGACCCGCAGTACGCCGACGCGCACTTCAACCTCGCGTGGACCTACCTTCTCTTCGACGAACACGGCCTCGCGCTCGCGCACTTCGAAGCGGCGCTGCAGCTCGCGCCCGATGCCCGGGAACGCTACCTCCCCGCGCTGGTCGCCGGGCTCCGCCGCGCGCGCTTCGACGCCTACGACGCCTGGTACGCGGCGCTCCTCGTCGAGCTCTTCGCGGACCCGACCGTCGAGCACCGCGCGCTCATGTCGCCCGCGCTGACGCTCCTCGCGCACGACCCCGTGATTCGCGCCGCGCTCGACGGTGAGATCGATCTGCGTGCGCTCGCCCAGCGCCCGCTGCTCCTCGCGGTGCTGCGGGCGGACGTCGTCACCGATCTCGCGCTGGAGGCGCTCGTGGCGCGCCTGCGGGACGCGCTCGCCGCGTCGCCGCCGATGGCCGAGCTGATCGATCTCTTCGGCGCGGTCACGGAGCAGATGTTCCTCACCGACTACAGCAGCAGCGGCCGCAGCGCGCCGACGCTCGTCCTCTACGACGACGCGGTCCTGGACGCTTGGCGCGTGCTCGTGATCGCTTCACAGCGACCGCTGCTCCACGCGTCCGGGGTCGACGCGATCCATGGGCGCCCGCGGGCGTCTTGGCCGTCGGCCGTCGACCGCGTGATTCGACTGACCTACGACGAGCCCAAGACCGAGCTGGAGTTGATGACGCGCATCGACACCCTCACGGCGATCGACGACGACACCTCGCGCGATGTCCGCGCGCAGTACGAGACGCACCCTTACCCCCGCTGGATCGATCTGCCGCGCTTCGTGCCGGAGCCGCTCGCGGCGTCGCTCGACCGCGAGCTCCCCGAGCACACGTGCGACTTCCCGGAGCGCCCGCAGGTGCTCGTGGCGGGCGTGGGGACGGGCCGCCACCCTCTTACGCGCGCCCTCGCGCACCCGGAGATCGAGCTCCTCGGGATCGACCTGTCGAAGCGGAGCCTGGCGTACGCGCAGCGCCGCGTCGACGCGTTCGGGGTCTCGAACGTACGGCTCGCGCAAGCTGACTTGCTCGAGCTCGAGCCGTCGACGCGGTTCCACCTCGTGGAAGCGATCGGTGTCCTCCACCACCTCCGTGATCCGATGCGCGGCTGGCGTGTCCTCACCGATCTCCTCGAACCGGGTGGCGTGATGAAGATCGGGCTCTACAGCGAGCGCGCGCGGCAGAGCGTCGTGGCGGCGCGCGCTTGGGTGTTGGAGCAGGGCTTCGCGCCCACGACCGAAGGGCTTCGCGCGTTTCGTCGGCGCGTGGCGTCGGGCGAAGACGTGCCGGAGGCCGTCCTCGGCGTGACGCGATTCCGCGACTTCTTCTCGCTCGGTGAGCTGCGCGACCTCGCTTTCCACGTGATGGAGCACCGCACGACGCCGCTCGAGATCGCTTCGACGCTCGACGCGTGCGGGCTCGACTTCGCGGGCTTCGTGTTCGCGGACGACAGCGTGTTCGCGCGCTTCGACGCGTTGTATCCCGGACGCCGCCTCGACCTCACGGCGTGGGAAGCCTTCGAGATCGCGGCGCCCGAGACTTTCCGCTCGATGTACCAGTTCTACTGCACCAAACCGCGGTAGGGTCGCGGGGATGGCGCACCCCGGCCTCCTCGATCCCACCGCCGCTCGAGAGACGGCGCCCGACACCTTCACGGTCCAGCTCGACACGACGAAGGGCTCGATCCTGATCGACGTGGATCGGAGCTGGGCGCCGCTCGGCGCGGACCGCTTCTACAACTTGGTGACGATCGGCTATTACGACGACGTCGCGTTCTTCCGTGTGGTCGAGGGCTTCGTCGCGCAGCTCGGCATCCACGGCGACCCCGCGGTGAACCGCGTATGGAAGAAGGCGCTGTTCCGCGACGACCCCGTGGTGGCGACGAACGAGGAAGGCACGGTGACGTTCGCGACGTCGGGCCGCGACGCGCGCACCACGCAGTTCTTCATCAACTTCCGCAACAACGCGCGCCTCGACGGGATGGGCTTCGCGCCGTTCGGTCGCGTGCGCGACATGGACGTCGCCCGCAAGCTCCACGCCGGCTACGGCGAGGGCGCGCCTTCCGGGCGCGGGCCGCAGCAGGGCCGCATCCACCGCGAGGGCAACGTGTACCTGCGCGAAGGCTACCCGGAGCTCGACTTCGTCAACGCGGCACGCTTGGCCTAGCTCTCAGCGACCAGCGGGCAGCCGGCAGCTCCTCGGTGCGACGCGTCAGCGCCTGATGCGCTCGGGAGATCTTGCTGCGGACTGGAAGCTATTTGCTGCGGCCTCCTAGGCTGAGGCCGAGCGCGTAGCGTTCGGTCCGAAGACTGTGCCAAGAGCTCCGGCGTAGCCGGAGGTCGTTATGGCCTGGGGCTCGGCGCTCAGCCCGAGGGCGCTTCGCTGTTCACCTCGAAGCGCGCGACGGCTTCGTGTTTCGACTGCCCCATCGGCGCGGCGAACACGTAGACGAAGAAGTCGCCGGCGCGTGAGAAGCGGCAGTCGGCCGCGCTGCGGCGCCCGAGTTGGGAGCGCGCGACGCAGTCCGTGAACGGGCCCGTCGGGCGATCTCGCGGCGCGAACGCGAAGAACACCGAAGCGCCGAGCGGGTTGTCGACCTCGAAGTGCGCCGACGCCGCGACGGTGATCTGCGATCGATCCGGCGTGACGAGCCCGAACCCGTACGCGAGGAAGCGCGGGAGCAAGAGGGGTTGACGCAGGAATGCGCCGCGCGAGAGCGGCGCGTCGAGGAGTTGCCACTGCGTCTGTTGGGGGAGGTGCGTGAGCACGAAGATGTCGGGCGGCGCGAGGAGGTAGTCGGTGCGGTACTTCTTCACGAAGGTGCGGCCGTCGATGTGGCCGGCGTCCCAGGTGACGTCCACGAGGTACCACCGGCTGTCGATCTCGACCGCGTTCCACGCGTGCGACGCACTCGGGTTGCGCGGCTGCGCGAAGCGCGCGTCGCCCGAGATGTAGACGGTGCGGTAGCCGACGGTCTCCATCATCGCCTTGAAGAGCCGCGCGTACCCGGCGCAGACGGCTTCGCGCCGCTCGAACACCGTCGCCGGATCGCTCGGCGGGAGCTGTGCGAGATCGAAGTCGGCGTCGTACGCGATGCGGACCGCGATGAAGTCGTGGACCGCCTTCGTGAGCTCGAACGGATCGCGCACCCGCGACGCGATGTAGCGCGCGACCTGTTCGTAGCTTCCGGCTTCCCGCGCGGGGATGTTCGTCGCGAGCGCGTGCGGCGTCGGATCGCGGAGCCAATCGATGTAGCGCTGCCGCGCGAGGGACGGCGGCGCGGTTGGGCGCGTCGGAGCGGGGGTGCTCGAGGCGGGCGGCGGTGGGGGCGGGGGATCGGAGGGCGTGTCGCTCGGGCCGATGATCAGGAGCGGGATGTCGTGGTCGGGGTCGACGGTGATGGTGCCGTCGGGGCTGGACCGGGACGGGGAAGGGGCGGCGGCCCCGGCGTTCGCTGATCCCGAGCCCGAGCCCGAGCCCGAGCCCGAGCCCGAGCCCGAGGCGGCCCCGGGACCGGGGCCCGATCCAGAGCCGGGCCCGGCGTTCGAGCCCAAGCCCGAGCCCGAGCCCGAGCCCGAGCCCGACCGCGGATCCGATCCCGAACCCGACGCCGATCCCGCTCTCGGATCCGATCCCGACCCGGACGCCGCCGCGGAACCGGAGCCGGATCGCGATCCCGAAGCCGACGCGGATCCCGAGCTCGCATCCGATACCGATCCCGATCGCGAATCCGAACCCGACGCTGATCCCGCCCTCGGATCCGATCCCGATCGCGAATCCGAAGCTGACGCGGATCCCGATCGCGAATCCGAGCCCGCCCCGGGATCCGATCCCGATCGCGAGCCCGCTCCGGACGCCGACCCCGCTCCGGGATCCGATCCCGATCGCGAATCCGAACCTGACGCGGATCCCGAGCCCGCCCCGGGATCCGCTCCCGATCCCGCCCGACGTTCGGGGCCCGAGCCCGGCACGGACCCCGCCCCCACCTCCGGGCTCCACCCGCCCGGCTCCACCCCCGCCGCGCCCGATCGCACACGCGTCCGATCCCAACCCGTCTGCTCGGGCGTCACCGCGCCGCTGTCATCGAAGCTCGCGAAGGGGTTGTCCGCGGCGACGAGGAAGTCGGCGCGATCGGCGAGCGCCAAGAGTGCGTCGCGCCACGGGCCGCGCGCGCCCTCCATCATCCAGTCGCCGCGCGTGGTGATCGCGGTGAAGACCACGCGGGGGAAGACGACGAGCGCGACGAGCAGCAGCAGCGCATTCACGCGCAGCGCCGAGCGGAGGATGCGCACGCGCGGCGGCGGGTGGTCGGCCTCGG
>JAUHYN010001365.1 GCA_030426505.1 bacterium
CGGCCGTTAGTCACCTCAGCCTTCGCCACGCGCCGAGGCGATCCCGAATCACCGCCTCCTCTCCATTCTTCGTCGGCTCGTAGTACCTCCGCCCGATCAAGCGCTCCGGCAGGTACGTCTCGCCCGGCGCGATGCCGCCGAGGTCGTGCGGGTACTTGTACCCTTTGCCGTGGCCCATCTTCTTGGCCATGCCGCTGCTCGCCGGGAGGATGTGTTTCGGCACGGGGAGCGGGCCCGTCGCGCGCACGTCCTTGAGCGCGGCGCCGTACGAAGTCACCGCCGTGTTCGATTTCGGCGCCGACGCCAGATAGGTCACCGCCTGCGTCAGCGGCAGCACGCCCTCGGGCATCCCCACGAACTCGTATGCGGTCAGCGCGTTGACCGCGACCGAGAGCGCCATCGGGTCGGCGTTGCCGATGTCCTCCGACGCGAAGATCACGATTCGCCGCAGCACGAAGCGCGGGTCCTCGCCACTCTCGAGCATCCGCACCAGGTAGTAGACCGCCGCGTCGGGATCCGAGCCGCGCATCGCCTTGATGAACGCGGAGACCACGCCGTAGTGCTCGTCGCCCGCCTTGTCGTAGAGCAGCGTCTTGTGTGCCGCCGCCTCGTCCGCGACGTCGCGCGTGACGCGCACCGGCTCGCCGGGCTCCGCGAGCAGCGTCGCGTCGCGCACCGCGAGATCGAGCACCGTCAACGCGCGTCGCGCGTCGCCGTAGGCGCCGTTCGCGATCAGCTCGAAGGCCTCGTCCTCGATCTCGAGGTTCAGGCCGCCGAAGCCCTCGCGCGCCGCCCGCCGGAGTATCGTCACCAACGCGTCCGCGTCGATCGAGGACAGCACGAACACGCGCGTCCGGGACAACAGCGCGGCGTTCAGCTCGAACGACGGGTTCTCGGTCGTCGCGCCGATCAGCGTGACCAACCCACGCTCCACCGCATCCAACAACGCGTCCTGCTGCGACTTCGACCACCGGTGGATCTCGTCCACGAACAGGATCGTGCGCTCGCCGTGTTGCCCCCGCGCGACGCGCGCGCCCTCCAGCGTCTTCCGGAGATCGCCCACGCCCGACAGCACCGCAGACATCTGCTCGAACCGTGACTTCGTCAGCCGCGCGACGAGCCGCGCGATCGTCGTCTTCCCGGTGCCCGGGGGCCCCCACAGGATCATCGACGGTACGCGGTCGGCTTCGATCAGGCGGCGCAGCAGCTTGCCTTCCCCGAGGAGCGCCTCCTGCCCGACGACCTCTTCGAGGCGCGCGGGTCGCATCCGATCCGCGAGGGGGTCGTCGGTGTTCTTCGCCTCGGCCGCGTTGTCGAACAGATCGCGCATGCGGATGAACGTGGCACGGTCCTTGACGATCGTCACGACAGACCTAGTACGGGGGGCGGAGGACGAAGCCATGAACCCCGAACGTCTCACCGTGAAATCCCGCGAGGCCATGAACCGCGCGCAATCGATCGCGCGCGAGATGAACCACCAGCACGTCGAGATCGACCACCTCCTCGCCGCGCTGCTCGCCGACCCCGACGGCATGGCGCCCGCCGTCGCCAAGAAGATCGGCGTCGACGTCGGCGCGCTCGCCGCCGACCTGAAGAACCAGCTCGACCACCTCCCGCGCCAGCAGGGCGCCGGGGACAATCTCTACGTCGGGGACTCGCTGCGGCGCGTCCTCGCGTCCGCCGAACAGATCGCGACGAAGCTCTCGGACGAGTACGTCTCGGCGGAGCACTTCCTCCTGGCGGCCTCCAAGAGCGGCGGCAAGATCCAGGACCTCCTCGAGCGGCGCGGCCTCTCCGAGGACAACATCCGCGCCGCCCTCGAGGACGTGCGCGGCAACCAGCGCATCGTCGAGGACGACCCGGACGCCAAGTTCAAGGCGCTCGACAAGTACTGCATCGACCTCACGCACCGCGCGCGCGCCAACAAGCTCGACCCGGTCATCGGCCGCGACGAAGAGATCCGCCGCACCGTCCAGGTGCTGTCGATGCGGCGCAAGAACAACCCAGTCCTGATCGGCGAGCCCGGCGTGGGCAAGACCGCGATCGTCGAGGGCATCGCCCAGCGCATCGTGGC
>JAUHYN010000205.1 GCA_030426505.1 bacterium
ACCTGCGAGACCGCCGACGGGTTCGGGATCTCGCTCGGCTCGAAGCGCGTGATCTGCGGGACCGCGAACGTCAGGTCGTAGGTCACCGTGGTCATCGTCGTGTTGAGCTCGCCGTCCGTCGCCTTCAGGCGGACCGTCGTCGATCCGGAGTCGAGGCCCTCGAGCGCGCCGCCGACGTTGAGTGTGGACGACTCCCAGTGGCCCGGGCGCGTCTCGGTCGCGAAGAGCTGAACGTCACCGGACGGCGCGGCGTCCTCGAGGTGAACCTCGAACGACGCGACACCGGAGGCGTCCGCGATGTCCGCGCCGATGGTTCGGTGGCAGCCGACCCGTGCGCCGTCCGCCGGGGAGAGGTTGGTGATCTCCGGGCCGACCTGGTCGTCGACCGGGCACGTCGCCGGGTTGCAGTCGCTGTCGATCGTGTCGGTGCAGTCGTCGGTCGCACCGGGGCGAATCGTCGGATCGCGATCCGCGCAGTCCGTGCCGGCGACGCCGAACGGGACGTCGATGCGGCGCGCGCCGTCGCCGTCGCAGTCCTCGTGCGATCCGCCGTCGACGATCGTGAACGCGTCGTTCGGATCCGCCGGCGTGCAGTCCACGCCGTCGAGGACGCCGTCGTCGTCGCTGTCCGCGCGCGTCGGATCCGCGCTCCAGAGGATCTCGTCGAGGACACCGAAGCCGTCCTGGTCCTCGTCGCCGCCGTCCTCGGGGCGGCCGATCGTGTCGAGCGGACGCGAGAACGTCGGCGCCGCGCTGTTCCCCGCGCTCACCGTGAACGCGTTCGACGTCCACCGACCGAGGAACACCCGCGCGCCCCCCGCCGACGGGACGCCGCGAAACACGACCTCGAGCGTGTACTCGCCGGGCGCCGCCGCGACGAAGCCCGAGAACGTCACGCCGTCGTCGCCGCGGGTCAGCTCGACGCCCTCCCCCGGCGCGCCGCCCCGCGCGACGAGGAACGCCGTCGCCGACAGATCCCCGACCGCCGTCAGCGCGCGCACCAACCGACCCGGCGCGCTCATGCGCGTCTCGCCCGGCTTCGAAGGGGTACACGCGGCGATCGCGAGGACGAGCAGGAGGAGCGGCTTCGCGCCGCGGCGCGCGAGGGCGTACGGCGCAGGGTCCCGACGCTCCGCGATCCCGACCCCTCCGCGCCGCGCGCGATCCCGCATCAACGCCCCCCGGTGAACGCCGCGTCCGCGTCGACCGCGACGTTGACGCCCGTGGCGCCGGGCGTCCCGCCGCCGTCGCCGCTCAACAGGAACGCGGTGCCCACCGCCGCGCCGGCCACGCCGACCGCGGCCGCCGTCCAGAACCACCACGTGGCGTAGAACGGGCTCGACGGCCGATCCTCGAGCTGCACGGGCACAGCGGTGACCTTGTCGGTCTTCACCACGATCCAGCGCTCGAACGGGAGGTGATCGTCGCTCGCGATCCGCAGCCGGTGTGCGCCGACCGGGACCTTCGACATCTGCCCCGCCGGAGCGGTGCCGCGGATCTCGTCGTCGATGAAGATGCGGCTGCCGTCCTCGGCGCCGGTGACCTCGACCGACCCGAACAGGGGCGCCTCCGTGAAGAGCCGATCCACGAGCGGGTCGACCAACTCCAACAGGCCGATCGACTCGCCGCCCCAGCGATCACTCACGTGCCCGAGCGGGACCGCGCGCCGCGCGTCCACGCTGTTGAGCGTGAGCGCGAAGCCCTCTTCGATCTTCGCGACGCGCCCCTTCACGAGGATGTCGGCGCCGAGCATTCCGCCGATCTCGGCGAGGCACGAGTCGTCGTCGCAGCCGAGGAGCTGCTTCTCGGACTCCTTCTCGAGGAGCGCGCGGATGTCGTCGGGGGCGATGGTGGAGACGCCGTCGCGCTTGGCGATGACCTCCGCGATGCGGCCCGTCATCTGGCGGCCGATCACCGGATCCGCGCCGCCCTCGACGGTCACTTCGAGGACCGCGATCTTCTGCGCGGCGGTCGCCGTCGCGGGGATCGCGGCGGCGCAGAGGGCCCATGTCACGAGGAGTCGGCGCAACGCACCGACGAGCCTAACGCGATGTGTTCGCTACGGACAGGGCTCCTCGGGGTCGTACTCGAAGTGCGCGTGGATCTGATAGTAGCTGCAAGAGTCTGCGTTGTCGGTATTGCGGACGCGCACCTTCACTTGCCGTGAGTCGTCGCCGCCGCAGGTGCCTCCCCACTTCACGCCCATCACGTACGAGTTCGCGCTCGGCACCCACCGCGACGCGGTGCTGCAGATCAGGTTGTCTGGTCCGACCGCGCTGCAGTTGTCGGTGACCGCGATGCACAGCTCGTAGTCCTCTTCGTCCGCGGCGCCCGACAGCTCGAGCTGCACGACCAACACGAACGCGCACTGCGAGGAGCCCGGGAAGCACGCGCCGTGGCTCGTCTCCTCGGCGCGGAAGCGGAACCAGTCCTCGTCGCCGGTCGGGTAGATCGTCGGGTACGTCTGCAGGTTCGCCGGGTCGGAGACGTTGAGCGAGACCCAGCCGCCGCCGTCGACCGCGTTCGGGAGCGCCGTCGCGCCGCCGCAGGTGTCGACGCCCTCGAACGGATCCTCGTCCCAGCCCACACCGGTCGCGACGGTCCAGTCCACGCGGCCGTCGCAGTCGTCGTCGATCCCGTTGCAGACCTCGCGCATCGGGTCGATCGCGCCCTCGCACGTACGGCTCCACTGGCCCTGCCCGTCACACGTGAGCGTGCCGGACTGGCAGGCGCCGACGTCTTTGCCGCAGACCTGCGTGTCGTTCGGGTTGCACTGGCAGCCCTCGTCGATCTCGCCGTCGCAGTCGTCGTCGACGCCGTTGGTGCAGACCTCCATCGGCATCGGCGCGACCTCGCCGAAGCACTCCGCGTTGAGCACGCCGTTGACGCACTGTTGGATCCCGGCGCGGCACGCGCCGACGTCGGTCCCGCACGGCTGCGTCATGCCGTGGATGCACTCGCAGCCCTCGTCGATCTCGTCGTTGCAGTTGTCGTCGATGCCGTTGCACATCTCCTCGAGCGGCTGCGCGGCCTGGCACTCGCCCCACGCGCCCGCGACGCAGTCCTGCACGCCGCCCCCGCACCCGAGATCGCACGCCTGCCGCAGCGGGCCCCCGCCCGGCGCCTCGTCGATGTCGCCGTCGCAGTCGTCGTCGACGCCGTTGCAGAGCTCGAGGCCCATCGTCGACGGGTTCATCTCGCACGTCGGCGGCGGCGGCGGCGGCTTGAACGTACTGTCGTCGTCCTCGACCGCGGGGTCGCAAGCCAGGACCGCGGCGACCAGCAGCGCGTGGACGAGTAGTCTGGACCGCGACATACACCTACACTGAACGACATGACGCGCCGGGTTCATCCGCCGAACGTCGGACGGCGCTGACCCGCGTCGCCCCGACGCCGACCGGCGGTCGACGCGCGCCGTCACCCGACCAACCGGTCCAGGACGTAGGATGGCGCTCAGGTGGTGCAGCAGGGCCCTTCTGAGCGGAGCGCGTCGTTTCGCTCCGCGCGCTTCACGCTCGAGCGGCGCCTCGGCGCCGGCTCCGTCGGCGTGGTGTATCTGGCCTACGATCACGTCCGTAAGGGCCCCGTCGCGCTCAAGACGCTCCGCACGATCGCCCCGCTGCCGCTGTTCCGCTTCAAGCAAGAGTTCCGCGCGCTCACCGACGTCGTTCATCCCAACCTCGTACGCCTCTACGAGTTGATCTGCGAGGACGGTCACTGGTTCTTCACAATGGAGGCGATCCGCGGGGTCGACTTCGTCACCTTCTGTCAGCGCCACCCCGATCGCGTCCGGGACGCGGTCGTCCAACTCGTCCGCGGCGTCGCCGCGCTGCACGCCGCCGGCCGCCTGCACCGCGACATCAAGCCGACCAACATCCTCGTCACGCCCTCGGGCCGCGTCGTGCTCCTCGACTTCGGCCTCGTCACCGACGTCGGTGGCTTCGAGCTCGGCGGGCGCCACCGCGTCTGCGGCTCCGCCGGGTACATGTCGCCCGAACAGTCCGCCGCCGCGCCGCTCACCGTCGCCTCCGATCTCTACGCGGTCGGGAGCGTCCTCTTCGAAGCGCTCACCGGCGCGCTCCCGTTCGAGGGCTCCGTCGACGACGTCCTCGAAGCGAAGCGCCACGCGGACGGGCCATCGCCCCGCACGTACGGCGCGGTGGACCCCACGCTCGATCGCCTCGCCACCGATCTACTCAAACGAACGCCCGAGGAGCGCCCGACCGCCGAGATCGTGCTGCGCCGCTTGCGCGCCGACACCGTCGACGAAGCCCGCCCCGAACGATCGCGCACCCCGCCGCCCTCCGCGCCGGTCCTCGCCGCCAACGAGCCGACCTTCGTCGGCCGACGCGAGCCCCTCGCCCGGCTCGCCGCCGCGTTCGAGCGCAGCGCGACGGGCCCCGCCGTCGTCGTCGTGCGCGGCGCGTCCGGCATCGGCAAGAGCGCGCTCGTCACGCACTTCCTCGCGGGCCTCGACGCGACCGTCCTCACCGGCCGCTGCTACGAACGCGAGTCCGTCCCGTTCAAGGCGATCGATCCGCTCGTCGACGCGCTCTGCCACCACCTGATGCTCCAACGCGACGACGGCCTCGACGACGCGCTCTCGCCCGAGACCGCCGCGCTCGCCGCGGTGTTCCCGGTGCTGCGGCGCTGTCCCCGCATCGAGGCCGCGATCGACGGCGTCCCGTGCCCCGAAGATCCTCGGCAGCTGCGACGCGACGCGTTCGTCGCGCTGCGCGCGCTCCTCGCCGCGACCGCGGCCGAGCGCCCGCTCGTCCTCTACGTCGAGGACGCGCAGTGGGCCGACGCCGACTCCGCCGCCGCGCTCGCCTCGATCCTGCGTCCGCCCGACGCGCCGCGGCTGCTCCTCGTGCTGTGCGGGCGCGAGGACGCACGCGCGTCGAGCCGCGCGGTGGCGCGACGCTTCCGCAGCACCGCGCCGGATCCGGTCGACGCGCTCGTGTCCCGCCTCGCGCCGGGTCCGAACGGCGTCGAGACGATCGACCTCGACCGCCTCGAAGACGAAGACGCCCGCTCGCTCGCCCTCGCGCTCCTCACCGACGCCCACGCCGACTCCGCGCTGCGCAAGGCCGCGACGATCGCGAAGGAGTCCCGCGGGCACCCGTTGTTCGTCGAAGAGCTCGCGCGCCACGCGGTCGAAGAGGCGCTCGTCGACGGCGCGGACCTCGCGCTCGACACCGTCCTCGCGCGGCGCCTCGCGCGCCTCGGCGCCGACGAGCGCCGCGTCCTCGAGGTCGTCGCCCTCGCCGCCGAGCCCCTCCCCCACGCCATCGCGTTGAGCGCCGCCGACGTCGACGCGCGCGATCCCATCCCGCGCCTGCTGAACGCGCGGTGGCTGCGCCGCGCCGGGACGACCGCCGAGCTGGTCTGCACGGCGCACGACCGCATCCGGGATCACGTCGTCGACGCGCTCGACGACGCGCGCCGCCGCGCGCTCCACCGTCGCCTCGCCGCCGAGCTCGGGCGCGATGCGACCACGCCCCCGGAGGCGGTCGCGCACCACCACCGCGAAGCCGGGCGCGCCGACGTCGCCGCGGACCTGTTCGTCCTCGGCGGCCGCCGGGCCTTCCGCGCGTACGCGTTCGACCACGCCGCCGAACTGTTCGAGGCGGCGCTCGCGCTCACGCCCGACGACGCGGGCGCGACGGGCAACCTGTACCGCCGGCTCGCCGACGCGCTCGCGAACGCGGGCCGGGGCGCGGACGCCGGCCACGCGTACCTCGCCGCCGCCGAGCGCCTCGGGCCCCGCGACGCTCTGACCTGCCGCCGCTGCGCGGCCGAGCAGCTCCTCCGCGCGGGCCACGTCGACGAGGGCGTCGCGCTCCTCGAAGAGGTCCTCACCACGATCGATGTCCCGCCGCCGCGGCGCGACCTCGGCGCGATCGTCTCGCTCGTGAAGCGCCGCTCGCGGCTGCTCCTCCGCGGCACTTCGTACACCGAGCGCGACGTCAGGGCGGTGCCGAAGCAACGACGCATGGCGCTCGATGTGATGTGGGCCGGCGCGCTCGGGCTCGCGCTCGTGGACGTCGTCCGCGCGTACGACTACTCCACGGCGCACCTCCTCGCGGCGCTCGACACCGGCGAGCCGTACCGCGTCGCGCGCGCGCTCGCGGGCGAGGCGCTCAACTCGGCGACGGGCGGTTCGAAGACGTCCGGGCGCACGCGCCGCCTCCTCCGCGAGGCGGAGCGCATCGCGACGCGCATCGATCACCCGCACGCGAAGGGCCTCGTCCACATGACGGCCGGCATGTCGCAGAGCCTCGTCGGTCGGTGGCGCGCGTCGCTCGAACCGTACGATCGCGCGACCGCGCTGTTCGAGCGGCGCTGCTCCGGCGTCGCTTGGGAGCGCGACACGGTCGAACACATGCGGCTCTGGGCGCACGCCTACCTCGGCGACCTCGAAGCGATGCGCGCGCGGATCGATCGCCTCCTGCACGACGCGAAGGAGCGCGGCGATCGCTACGCGACCTCGCTGTTCTCGAGCGGCCTCGCGAACCTGGTGTGGCTCGCGGAGGACGATCCGCGAACCGCGCTCGAGCGCGTCGTGGAGGGGATGCGGCCGTGGTCGCGCCGCGGCTTCCACCTGCAGCACTACAACCAGCTCCTCGCGGCGGCGCACGTCGACCTCTACGCGGGCCGCGCCGAGCGCGCGCACGACCAACTCGTCGCGACGTGGCCGCACCTCGTGAAGTCGCAGCTCCTCTCCGTGCAGCAGATCCGCATCGAGGCCTGGCACCTCTTCGGGCGCGTCGCGCTCGCCGCCTCGGACCGCGCGGTGGATCCCGGGCCGCTCTATCGGCAAGCCGCCCGCGCCGCGCGGCGCGTCGCTCGGGAGAAGGTCCCGTGGGGGCGCCCCCTCGCCACACTCCTCACCGCGGGGATCGCCGAACGCCGCGGGGATACGGACGCGGCTTACGCGGGCTACGCCGAAGCGACGCAGCGCCTCGTCGACGCCGACATGGCGATCTACGCGAACGCTGCGCGGCGCCGGTTGGGGGCCCTGGTCGGGGACCACCGCACCCGCGACGCCGACGCGTGGTTCGTGGCGGCCGGGGTACACAAACCTGCGGCGTTTGCGGGCATCTTCGTCCCATGACGCGACCCCCGGTGCCGCTCTACGATTGAGCGGCGTGGAAGAGACGGCGCAGCGCGAGCAGACGTTCGGCCCGTACCTGCTCGATCGTCGCATCGCCACGCGTCGCCGCATCGAGCTGTACCGCGCGACCGCGATCGGCCTCGACGGCCGCCCGAAGCCGATCATGCTCCGGCGCACTGGCTCCCTCGACGACGGCGTCCACGACAAGTTCCTCGACGGCGCGATGCAGTACGCGGTGGTGCATCACGCGTCGGTCGCCCAGGTCGTCGACCTCGGGACGATCGACGGGCGCAGCTACATCGCGACGGACCTCGTGGACGGGCGCGACCTACTGAAGGTCCTCGCGCGCTGCGCCCAGATGCGGTTCGGCTTCCCGACCGACGTCGCGCTGCACGTCCTCGACCGGGTCCTCGCCGCGCTCGATGCGGCGCACGGGACGAAGGACCGAAAGGGCCGCCCCGTCCCGATCGTCCACGGCGATCTCTGCCACTCGAACGTCCTCCTCACGGAGGAAGGCGACGTCGCCGTCACCGACTTCGCGATGGGCATCGCGAGCACGCGCCGACGCACCGCGAACGGCCTGCACCAGGGCTCGAAGAACCGCTTCACGTGCTACTCGAGCCCGGAGCAGCTGCGCGGCGAGCCCGCGACGGAGCGCTCCGACGTGTTCCTCGCCGGCGTACTCCTCTACGAGCTCGTGACCGGCCGCGTGTTGTTCAAGGCGCGCGACGAGGACGACCTGATCGACGTCGTCGCGAGCGGCCGCTTCGAGGTCCCGCTCGAGCGCCACCGCGCCGACCTCCACCCGAAGCTCGCGCGCATCGTCCACACCGCGCTGGCGGCGGACCCGGCCCACCGCTTCGAGTCGGCGCGCGCCTTCTCGGACGCGATCCAGGGGCTCCTCGAGAGCGTCCACGCGAGCGTCGACCGGCGCTTCCTCGCGAAGCTGATGAAGCGGCTGTTCGATCCGCGGCCGTCGACGGCCGCCCCCTGAACCTGCCCCTGCCTTTGCCCGAGACGCGGGCGGGGCATGGGCTCGGGCGGGGCACGGGCACGGGCAAGTTCAGGTTCAAGGGGCCGGACCGACTTCGTCGGCGCCGGCTGGGAGCCCGCAGCAATAGCTTCCAGTCCGCAGCAAGATCTCCCGAGCGCATCAGGCGCCGAAGCGTCGCACCGAGGAGCTGTCGACTGCCCGCTGGTCGCTGAGAGCTAGGCCATAACGGTCGCCCGCGTCGCGGGCGACCTTGGCACAGTCTTCGGGCCGACCACTTCGTGCTCGGCCTCAGCCTAGATCACCAACACCAACACCACCGCCAGCGCCAAGATCGTCCCCACCAGGAACGCGAGCACCAGCGGGTTCGGCCCGCGGCGCACGCGGTGGAGGGCCGACACGACCTCGTCGATGACCGGCGGCACGGTCGCCTCGCCGCCGGCGCCGAAGTTCGGTTCGACGTCGAAGACGACGGGCGTGGGATCGAGGCCCTCCTCGATCAGCGCCTTCTTCGCAGGGATGGGCGGCGGCCGGTGCGAAGGGAGCGCGGGCGGCGTCACCGGCGGCACCTCGGCGGCGACCTCCTGCCGCTTCGCCGGGAGCGGCGGCGGCATCGTCGCGATCGCGTCCATCGGCTCGACCGGATCCACTGCGACCAGATCGGGGTCGATCTGCTCGCGGATGATCATCGCGGAGAGCGTGTCCTCGGGGACGACCGAGATCGAGAGGTCGTCGATGGTGTCGCTCGGGAACAGGTCCTCGACGCACATCCGCATCGAGCGCTCGCCGGACGGGCGCTCCAGGCTCACCGACGTGTCCTCGAGCGCGGGGCCGTACGCCACATCGACGCCGTCGTAGAGCCCGTGTCGGTCCAAGAAGCGCGACACCAGCGACGGCATCGCGTGCCGCCCGCTGTCGTGCAGCCACGTGTTGAGCGCGGTCGCCATCGCGCCAGCGTCCGAGAAGCGCAGCGCGGGATCCTTGTGCGTCGCGCGCGCGACGATCTTCTGCAGGCCGACGGGCACGTCCTCTTCGCCGAGTTTGTGCAGCGGGATGCCGGACTCGATCGTTTGAATGTAAACGCTGTCCGGGCGCCGCCCCTCGAACGCGTCGTGCCCGACCAGGAGCTCGTAGAGGAGGCGCCCGATCGCGTAGACGTCCGACGCCCGGGTCCAACCCTTCTGCTCGAGCGACTCGGGCGCGAGGTAGGCGACCGCGCGCTGCGCCATCTCGAACACCGCGTCCATGTCGTCGGCGCGCGCGATGTGGAGGCCGAACGTCGCGAGCTTCACTTGGCCGGTGCGGGAGATGAGGACGTTCATCGGGCACAGCTCGCCGACCACGACGCGCAGCGAGCGGCCGGTGTCGTCGGCGAGCTCGTGCGCGTGGTGGAGGCCGCGCAGGATCTCCGCGACGATCCAGGCCACGACCTCGAACGGGAGCGCCTCTTTGCGGTCGCGCATCGTGGACGTGACGCGGCCGAGGTTGGTCCCCTCGATGTGCTCGAACGCGACGTAGCACCCGAGCTGGTCCTCGCCGGCGTGCGTGACGGAGACGAGGTTCGGGTGGTGGAACGCGGCGCCGATGCGGGCCTCTTGGAGCATTCGGTGTCGGCGCGGGATGTAGTCGAAGTCGTCCTTCGTGAGGCGCGTGAGGAACGCGCGCCGCGGGACGCCGAACGCCATCGCCTTCTCCGCGATGTAGAGGCGCCCCACCGGCGTCTCGCCGAGCGCGCGCACGAGGTCGTAGCCGCCCGGCTGATCCGGTCCGACGCGCACGCGGCTCTGTCGATTGAGGATCGCGCTGAGCGCCTCCTCGCCGACCATCGCGGTGTCGTCTTCGTCCTCGCCGTCGTCGAGCGCGAGATCGTCCTCGGTCTGCGAGAGCGGGACGGAAGAGATCACCGACAGCCGCGGCGGCGACTGCGTGTTCACCAGCGTGGCGATGTCCTCCGCCGGATCCGTGAGCAGACCGGATTCGATCCGCGGCCGCCGGTCCAACTCGTGTACTCGACTGTCCTGTCGCATGGGGC
>JAUHYN010000206.1 GCA_030426505.1 bacterium
CGCCGCGCAGCAGCCTTTCGAGGATGCCGCGCATAGTCGCCGCGCCCAGCAGCAGCGTCTCCTGCCGCCCCCTGAGATGAAGGATACGGTCCGTGAAGATGTGGCCGCGTTCGAGGTCGCCGGCAGACAAACGAGTCCACCGGCTGCCAGCGGCAGCATCCATCGCCACATGTTCATGCACCGTTGTTTCAGTCGGAGAGCGCGTCGCTCTCGAAGTCGTCCTCGTCGAGCTCCACGCCGAGCTGGCGCTTCGACCAGGTCAGGATCGAGCGCTTCTTCGTCTGCGCGTTGAACATGTCGATCTGGCCGACCCGCCACCACTTGCCGTGCTTCGCGTAGCCGCTGAAGACGGCGGTCTTGAGGAGCTCGTCCTTGCGGTCGAAGTACTCGATCTTCAGCGGGTTCATGTACTCCTGATCCGTGTAGACGACCTGCCGCGCGTAGCCGCTGCGCTCGTCGGTCGGGCGCCGCTCACTGACCCAGACCTTGCGCCCGTCGATCGTGTCGTCACGGACGAACTTGTACGTGTACTTCTCGACCTCCTGGCTGCCGAGGTCTTCGTACGCGAACTCCGAGCCCATGAACGCGCCCGACTTGTTGCGCGCGCTGATCCGTTTGATGCGCTTGATCGCGGGGAGGTACAGCCACTGATCGTCGTCGCCCTTCTTGTGCGACCACGTCAGCAGCTTCGTGCCGTTGACGTCGGCCGGCCAACTGAACGCGGCGACCGACTTGTCGCCGTCGGACTCGCCTTCGATCGTCGAGATGGAGAGCTTGCGATTCACGGTCTCGCCGTGCGCGTTGATCAGCTTCATCTCCATCGACGAGGACTCGGTCCCGAACCCCGCGTTGGCGCGGTCCGTCGCCTGCGCGATCTCGAGGCCGCGCGCCTCGGGGCTCGCCGCCTCGGCGATCGACTCCGCGCCTACGGTCGCGCCGGCCACGAGCGTCAGCGCCGTCATCCAGGTTTGCAGTTTCATCATCGTGTCTCTCCTCGGGGCCATTCATGCCGGCCCTATTTGAAGTGAATACTTACTAACTTTGTCGAAGTGTGAAGTTCGGCGTGGGCTCCATGGGTGCTCGGATCGTCGGGTCGGATCAGCCCTGCAGGAGGGCGAGGGCGGACGGGTTGAAGTGGCGCTCGATCGCGGCGTCGGTCAGGCCGATCCCACGCAGGGCGAAGCGGACGAGGTCGGCGAGCATGGCCTCACGGTCCTCGCCGTACTCCACGGTCGGCGGCGTGGACATCCCGAACGAGGCCACGCCCGCGTAGAGCGCGTGCGCGAACCACAGCCCCGCGTTCGTCGTCGACGCGGAGGGCACGAGGTCCCCCTGGGCCTTCGCGACTTCGAGACACGGCTGGAGCCGCTCGAAGAGCGGTTCGGTGTTGTTCCGGATGAATCCACGCGCGAAATCGCCGTCCTCGAGCACGCTGGTGAGGAGGAGGCGGCGAATGTGGCGGTGGTAGTCGGGGCCGCGCGGGCCGCCGATGAGCATGAACCGCGACAGCCAATAGATGCCCAGCACCAGCGAGCTCGTGCTCGGCTCCAGCCGATCGAGCCCCGCGTGGCGCTCCGCGTGGTGGACGCAGTAGCGCTGGATCTCGACGTACAGCTCGTCCTTACCGGCGAAGTGCCGGTACAGCAGCGCCTCGGAGACCCCGGCGGCCTCCGCGACCTGCTTGGTGGTGACGCCGTTGAGCCCGTACTGAGCGAAGAGCGGCAGCGCGGCGTCGATGATCGCGTCGCGTCGCTCCTCCGCGGTCATGCGCGCCGGGCTCACGATCAAGAAGGTGAGCGTTTACTAACCTTCGTGTCAAGCCCGAAGGCGCCGGTCAGCCGAGGGTCCAGATCTCGCGCCCGGTCTTGAGGCGCTTCTTCGTGATGCGGAACTCGTCCGCGCCTTCCGTCGCCGCGATCTCCTGGAGCTCGGCGATGTCCTCGTCCGATCCGTCGCAGAACCCGATCGGCCGCGGGTTGTTCGGCTGGACGAGCTGCACCTGGAAGTCGCCGCGATCCCAACGCGTCTGCGTCTCGTTGCTGTAGGGGTGGATCATCGGCGGAGCGTACTCGACCTCGCGGTGACAAAAGAAGCGTCAGCCGCGCGCCTTCTGCGACTGCTGCGCGCGCAGCGCTCGGAGCTTGCGCTCCTCTGCCGTCTCCGCCTGCTCGATCTCCTCGTAGGCCTTCGCCGTGCGATCGAGCTCGGTGAGCACGGCCTCGAGCTTGCCGCGCGCTTGCGCCTTGTCCGGGCCGGCCGAGAGCCGGCGGACGTCTTCGAGGCGACTCAACAGGCGCTGCGCGTCCTTCGTGATCTGCTCGGCTTCCTGCTGCCGCGCGACGACCGCGCGTCGGGCGTCGTCGATGCTGGCCTTGACGACGCTCGAGCCGCTCCCGCGACCGAGCTTCCGCACTTCGCGCAGCATCTTTGCCTTCGTCTCGGCCACGTGGAAGAGGCGGTCGCGGACGGCTTCGAGATCGACCGCCGCGTCCACCGCGATCGTCTCCTGCGCGAGCTCCGGCTCCTCGAGCGTCGACTTGATCTGCACGTAGCAGGCGTCGAACGCCTCGAGCACGCCGTGGATGTTGCGGTCGAGCTTCACGCCCTCGAGCTTCGCCTTCGCGACCAGCTCGTCCTCCGCGCGACGCTCGAGGCGCCGCCGCCGCGTCATCCGCCGCACGAGCCCGGCGAGCAGACCGATCGCAATCGCGCCGCCGCTCACCGCCATCAACGTAGGCGCGGTGAAGAGGTATCCCATCAGCAGCAGGAACCCCCACCCGAACGTCCAGCCCGCGAGGAAGAGCACGGCGAAGACGCGCTTCATGCGCTCCCACACGCCGGCCGCGGCGAATTCGATCCGGCCTTCGAGATCGTCCACCACGACGCCCGCAGTCGACGGCCGACGGCGACCGGTGTCAACCGCTGGCGCGCATGATGACGGCCGCCTTTCGTCATTGGTCCGGTCCCCCACCGCTGCTAGCGTCCCGTACCGGTCACGTAACGGCGAGAGCGAGTCTCGCCTGGTGACCTTCGCTCACCTAACGGTTCGCTGCGCGCTCGCCTAACGGCTCCCTTGCGACCTTCCTGGGTTCGTCGCCACAGCGACTCCCCGCGACTTCGTGTCCCTAACTCCAGCGCATTGCTGCTAGCGTCCCGCGTTCGCGGTGACGGACGGCAAGGAGAAGATCGCCGGCGCGTGGACCGCCGAGCGGGTCGCGGGGATCGCGCCCGATCCCGCCACCGTCACGCGCGCGAAGGGGCTCGCGTTCCCCAGCCGGTGGATCGGCGCCGGGCGCATGGCGACCTTGCTTTGGGGCGGCGTCGGCGGGCGCGGGCGGACGCCGTACCAGGTCGTCGCCGACCTCGCGACGGCCGAGGTCACCTGCACGTGTCCGAGCCGCAAGAAGCCTTGCAAGCACGGGCTCGCGCTCCTCTTCCTGTACGCCGATCAACCGGACGTCATCCGCGAGAACGCACCGCCGAACTGGGTCGAGGACTGGATGCAGAAGCGCGTCGCCGCGGCCGAGCGGCGCGCGGCGCGGGAAGCCAAGAAGAACGAGCCGCTCGATCCCGAGACCAAGGCCAAGCGCGAAGCCGACGCCGCGAAGCGCGTCGCCGATCGCGAGTCGAAGGTCGCGGCGGGCGTCGACGACCTCGCGCTGTTCCTCCGCGACATCGTGCGCCAGGGCGTCGCTGCGCAGGCCGAGCACAGCTATCGCTACTGGGACGAGATGGGCGCGCGCCTCGTCGACGCTCAGGCGCCGGGCCTCGCGAAGATGGTGCGGTCGCTCGGGGAGATCGTCCACGTGGGGCCGGACTGGGCGCCGCGCTTCGTGGAGGCGCTCGCGCGGATCCACCTGCTCGTCGAGGCGTACCGACGGATCGACACGCTGGAGGCCGAAGTCGCCGTGGAGGTGCGCTCGCGGATCGGCTTCCGGCAGAGCCAGAGCGAGCTGCGCGACGGCCCGGGCGTCGAGGACACGTGGTGGGTGCTCGGGCGTTGGCAACGCGAAGACGCCGACGACGGCATGCTCACGCAGCGCACGTGGCTGTACGGGACGCGGTCGGGGCGGGAAGCGCTCCTCCTCGACTTCTCGTTCAACGGCGCGCCGCTCGATTCGCGCTTCACGCCGGGCGCGTGCGTGAAGTGCGAGCTCGCGTTCTACCCGGGGAGTTGGCCGGTGCGCGCGCTCGCGAAGACCGAACCCGAGATCGTCACGCGCGACGCGGACGATCTCCTCGAGATCTGCGATTCCATTCGAGCGAACGTCGAGCGCAATGGCCGCACCATCGCGCGCCAGCCGTGGGCCGGCGGGTTCTGCGCACGCGTGCGCGACGTCGTCCCGGTGAAGAACGAGCGCGGGTGGGCGCTGCGCGACGACCGCCACGAGGTCGCGATCTCGGAGGAGCACGAGGATCGGTGGGGCCTGTTCGGGATGTCCGGAGGCCGCCCGATCGCGGTGTTCGGCGAGTGGCAGGACGACGCGATCCACCCGTGGGCCGCGTGGTCCGAGGACGACGGCTACGTCGCCTTCGCGAAGGGCAGGGTCGCGACGTGGTGACCGAGCGGACGTTCGACCAGCTCGTGAAGGTCGCGTTGCTCGGGACGGAGCGCGACGGCGACGCGCCCACGAACGGGCGCGACGCGGAGACGCACCTCCTCGACGAGGCCGCGATCGCGATCGTCACGCGGCGCGCCGGGCGGCTCCCGGACGACGCCGAGGCGCCCAAGCCCGAGATCTGCGCGCCGGAGGATCAGCCCCGCATCGGCGCGCGCGCGATCGAGCACGGGACCACGTTCCTCTTCGAACCGAAGCACCGCGAGCTCCTCGTGGAGTGGCTCGACGGCGTCGCGGCCGTCGACAAGTGTGTGCCGCCGCGGCTCATCCCGCCGCTCCTCGAGGCCGGTCGTCACCACCCGAAGCTCGCCGAGCGCGTGCGGTGCGTGATCGGTGAGCGCGGGCGTTGGCTCGCGAAGCACAACGAGGCGTGGCGCTACGCGTTGGAGGGGGCGGCGGCGGTCGATCCGTCCGGCTTCGGGGAGGCCACGAGCGAGGAGCGCATCCGCATGATCCCCGCGTGGCGCGCGGCGGAACCCGCTGCCGCGCGGCAGGCGATCGAGGCCGCGTTCGCCGAAGAGAAGGCGCGCGCGCGGACCGAGTTCGTCGAGGCCTTGCACACGGGCTTGTCGATGGACGACGAGCCGTTCCTCGAGGCGTGCCTCGACGATCGCAGCAAGGAGGTGCGTCGCGCCGCGGCGAAGCTCCTCGGGCGGCTCCCGGAGTCGCGTCGCGCGGCGCGCATGATCGAGCGCGCGCGGCGATTCGTCTCCGCGTCGAGCGAGGGTTGGGAAGTCACGCTCCCCACCGAGGTGGACGACGCGATGCTCCGCGACGGCATCCTCCAGTCCGACGCGAGCGCGGACGGCTACCACTGGTGCCTCACGCAGATCCTCGGAGCCACGCCGCCCACCGCGTTCGAAGCCGGCGGTGCGAGTGTAGAGGCGCTGGTCGGCGGTGTGTTGAAGAGCGTGCAACGCAACTTGCTCGGCCCCGGGCTCGCCGGCGCGGCGCAGGCGTACGGCGCGCACGACTGGGTGGAGGCGTTGATCTTCGAGAAGGTCGAAGACGACGGCGCGCTGTGGAGCGCCTTGCCCGCGGACCGCCGCGAAGCGCTGTTCCTCCGCGTGCTCGCGCGCGCGACCTCTCACGTGTCCCTGCACCGCGCGCTGTTCCACCTCCCCAAGGTCGACGGGCCGTGGGGCCCCGAGTTCTCCACGCGCGTGTTGCACGCGATGCAGAAGCTCACGTCGAGCGAAGAGCGGCTCGGCGAGTTCCCGGCGTTCGCGGTGCTCCGCGACGCGGGGCGCAAGCTGTCGCCGTCGTCGCTGCCGCAGGTGACGAAGCTCGTCGCCCACACGCCTGACCAGTCCTACTGGAAGAAGTCCCTCACCGATTGCCTCGAGTTGCTCGAGCGCCGCGCCACGATGGTCGCCGCGCTCCAGGAAGAATGATCCATGACCGACGCCGCCACCCAGCTGATCCGACGCCAAGCCGAAGACGAGTTCGCCGAGGAGCTCGCCGCGCTCGCCGAGATCGACGACAAACAGCGACCGCCGAACTGGAAGCTCTCCCCGTGGGCGACCCTCACGTACTTACTTGGCGGGAAGCTCGACAACGGCTTCGAGGTCCGGCCCAAGTACATCGGGCAGCGTCGGCTCATCGAGATCGCGATCGCCACGCTCGCGACCGACCGCGCGCTGTTGCTGTATGGCGTGCCGGGTACCGCGAAGTCGTGGGTGTCGGAGCACCTCGCGGCCGCGATCAGCGGGAACTCGAAGCGCCTCGTGCAGGGCACCGCCGGCACGTCCGAGGACTCGATTCGCTACGGGTGGAACTACGCGAAGCTCCTCGCGGAGGGCCCGTCCGAGGGCGCGATGGTGCCGAGCCCGGTGATGAACGCGATGCGCGACGGCGCGCTCGCGCGGATCGAGGAGCTCACGCGGATCCCTTCGGACGTGCAGGACACGCTCATCACGGTGCTGTCCGAGAAGGCGCTCCCGATCCCCGAGCTGTCGATGCAGGTGCAGGCGGTGCGCGGGTTCAACGTCATCGCGACGGCGAACAACCGCGACAAGGGCGTGAACGAGTTGTCGTCGGCGCTGAAGCGTCGCTTCAACACGGTCGTGCTGCCGTTGCCCGCGACGGCGGAGGAAGAGGTCACGATCGTCGTCGACCGGGTGGAGGCGTTGGGGCGCGCGCTGGAGATCCCGGCGGAGAAGCCGGCGCTCGAAGAGATCCGTCGCGTGGTCACGATCTTCCGCGAGCTGCGCAACGGGAAGACCGAGGACGGCCGCACCAAGCTGAAGACGCCGACCGGCACGCTGTCGACCGCGGAGATAATCTCGGTGATGTCGAGTGGCCTCGCGCTCGCCGCGCACTTCGGGGACGGGACGCTGCACCCATCGGACATCGCGTCCGGGATCACCGGCGCGGTGGTGAAGGATCCGGTGCAGGACGGCATCGCGTGGAAGGAGTACCTCGAGGCGGTCGTGCGGCAGCGCGACGAGTGGCGCGATCTGTACCGCGCGTGCCGCGAGCAACTCTGAGGAGATCGCGTTGGGCGTCCACGTCTACGGGATCCGGCACCACGGCCCCGGATCCGCGAAGAGCCTCGCGCTGGCGCTCGGTCAGCTGAGGCCGGACTGCGTCCTCATCGAGGGCCCGCCCGACGCCGACGCGCTGCTCCCGTTGTTCGCGAGCGAGGGCCTGCAACCGCCGGTCGCGATCCTCGTCCACGAGAAGGACGATCCCACCGCAGCCGTCTACTACCCGTTCGCGGTGTTCTCGCCGGAGCTGCAGGCCGCGCGCTACGCGGTGGAGCACGGCGTGCCGGTGCGATTCATGGACCTGCCGATCGCGAATCAGCTCGGCCTCGATCGCAAGAAGAACGACGACGAGGTCTCGAAGGTGCGGGGCGATCCGCTCGCGATGATCGCGCGCGCCGCCGGCTACGACGACAGCGAGCGGTGGTGGGAACACATGGTCGAGGAGCGCCAGGACGGGCGCGAGATCTTCGAGGCCATTCGCTTCGCGATGACTTCGCTCCGCCGCGAGCTCGCGTGGGACGTCGCGAAGGGCGAGGCGGAGTCCAAGCGCGAGTCGATGCGCGAGGCGTACATGCGCAAGACGATCCGCGCCGCGATGAAGGAGGGCTTCGAGGAGATCGCCGTGGTGTGCGGCGCGTGGCACGTGCCCGCGCTCGTCGATCTGCCGGCCGAGAAGGTCGACCGACAGATCCTCCGCGGGCTCCCGAAGCGGAAGGTCGAGTCCACGCTGATCCCCTGGACCCACGGGCGCCTCTCCGTCAGCGCCGGCTATGGCGCGGGCGTGCGATCGCCGGGCTGGTACCACCACCTGTTCACGGCGCGCGACGACGTGGCGTCGTCGTGGCTGGTGCGCGTCGCGCGCCTGCTGCGCGAGCAAGGCCTCGACGTCTCCTCCGCGCACGTCATCGAGACGGTGCGTATGGCGCAGACGCTCGCGTCGTTGCGCGGTCGGCCGCTGCCCGGGCTCGAGGAGATGAACGACGCGATCGAGGCCGTGATGTTGTTCGGCAACGTGCTGCCGCTCGAGCTCGTCCGTCAGGAGTTGATCGTGGGGCAGGCGCTCGGCGCCGTCCCGGGCGAGACGCCGATGGTGCCGCTGATGCGGGACCTCGCGAAACAGCAGAAGACGCTGCGGCTGAAGCCGTCCGCGACGGAGAAGGTCGTCACGCTCGACCTCCGCAAGCCGAAGGATCGCGACAAGAGCGTGCTGCTGCGACGGCTCGAGCTGCTCGGCGTGCCGTGGGGTGTTGGTGGGGATCGCGGTGCTGGGCTCGGCACGTTCAAGGAGGAGTGGCGCCTGTGTTGGGAGCCGGAGTTCGCGATCCGCCTGATCGAGGCGGGCGTGTACGGCGGCACGATCGACGTCGCGGCGGAGCGGTACCCGTTGGAGCGGGTGGCCCAGACGGAGCAGCTCGCTTCGCTGACGGTGTTGCTCCGGCAGGTGATGTTCGCCGAGCTCCCGGACCTCGTGCCGAAGGTGCTTGCGGCGCTCGAGTCGCGCGCCGCGATGGTCGCGGATCTGACGCACCTCATGGCCGCGATCCCGGAGCTCGCGCAGCTCGTTCGCTACGGTGACGTGCGCGGGACCTCGACCGAGGTCGTGCGCGACGTGCTCGACGACTTCATCACGCGCGTCGCGGTCGGGCTCCCGGCGGCGTCGTCGGGACTGAACGAAGAGGCCGCGGACGAGATGTTCGCGCACGTGATGAACGTCCACGGCGCGGTGGGGTTGGTGGAGGCGCACAAGGACCTGTGGTTCGACGCGCTCGAGAAGCTCGCCGGCCAGGAGTCGCTCCCCGGGCTGTTGCGCGGGCGCGCGGTGCGGTTGGTCTTCGACGCGGATCGAATCGATCGCGACGAAGTGGAGAGGCGCCTCGCGTACGCGTTGTCGACGGCGGCCGAGCCCGCGCGCGCGGCCGCGTTCGCGGAGGGGTTCCTGCGCGGCTCCGGACAGATCCTCGTCTACGACGAAGGGCTGTGGGCGGTGCTCGACACTTGGCTCCAGTCATTGCCCGAGGAGGCCTTCGTCACGCTGGTCCCGCTACTGCGCCGGACGTTCTCGACGTTCACGGCGCCCGAGCGCCGGCAAATGGCGGAGCGCGTGAAGCACGGCAACCGACGCGAAGTGAAGCGCGCCGAGCGCATCGACGAAGCGCGCGCGGAAGCGGCGCGCGCGCTCGTGGAGAGGATGTTGGGGCTGTCGTGAGCGAACAGAAGCGACGTTGGCGACTCGTGCTCGGCGCCACCGATCCGGAGGAGCGGCCGGAGCTGTCGCAGGAAGACCTGCGCATGGACAACGCGCTGACCACGCTCTACGGCGAACAAGCGCAGGCCGGGCAGCGCGGTGGGCTCGGTGGGTCGGCGCCGCGCGTCGCGCGGTGGCTCGGGGACGTCCGCAGCCTGTTCCCGAAGGACGTCGTGCGCGTGATGCAGAAGGACGCGTTCGATCGGTTGGGGCTCGCGCAGATGCTCCTCGAACCGGAGATGCTCGAGGCGGTCGAGCCGGACGTGGATCTGCTCGCGACGCTGCTGTCGCTCAAACACGTCATCCCGGACCACACGAAGGACACGGCGCGGGAGGTCGTCCGCAAAGTCGTGGACGATCTGATCGCGCGCCTCGAGCAGCCGATGCGGGACGCGATCGCGGGCTCGGTGGATCGCGCGCAGCGGCGGCGCCGGCCGAAGTTCAAGGACATCGACTGGACGCGCACGGTGCAAGCCAACTTGCGCCACTACCAGCCCGACCTGAAGACGGTCATCCCGGAGCGGCTGATCGGGTACGGCCGGCGGCGCGCGCAGATGCGCGACGTCATCCTGTGCGTGGACCAGAGCGGGTCGATGGCGAAGTCGGTGATCTACTCGGGGGTGTTCGCCGCGGTGATGGCGTCGCTGCCGTCGGTGAAGACGCACCTCGTGGTGTTCGACACCGCGGTCGTCGACCTCACCGAGGAGCTGTACGACGACCCGGTCGACCTGTTGTTCGGTGTGCAGCTCGGCGGCGGGACGG
>JAUHYN010001366.1 GCA_030426505.1 bacterium
CGAGTTCGCCACCGCGCTCGAGACCGAGCTCCACCGCATCGCGCCCGGCTTCAACGACTCCCACGTCTCGCACTTCATGAAGGGCCTCTTCGAGGACGAGGTCGGCGCGTCGAAGTTCGGCATGGCCGCGGAGCGCCCACTCGAGAAGGCGACCGAGCGCATCGTGCCGCTCACGCCGTCGATGGTCGTCCACCGCGAAGACGACGACGTCGGCTCGCTCGACGTCCCGGTCCTGATCGCGCTCCGCGAAAAGATGGAGCAAGAGCCGAACCTCTGGACGCTCGTGAAGATCGCCGAGCACCTCCTCGACCTCGGCCGGAAGAAGGACGCCGTGCGCGCGTTCCGCGTCGCCGGCATGAAGTTCGCGCAGAACGGCCTCCTCGTGCAGGCGGTCGCGCTGTACGTCCAGATCCGCGACCTGCAGGAGTGGAACGCGGACCTCGCGTTGGAGGTCGAAGGCATCCGCAGCCTCCCCGGCGCGTCGAACGAAGACATCCTCCGCCGCCTCGGCGACATCGAAGACGACGAGCTCGGCGAGCTCCTCGGTCAGGTCGTCGGCATCGAAGGCCCGGCCGGCAGCTCGAAGGTGATCCTCTCGCCGCTCTTCTCGTTCCTCGACAGCGCGGAGTTCGCGAACCTCGTCGGCCTCCTCGAGCTCAAGCGCGTGGAGCCCGGCGAACGCATCATCGCAGAAGGCGACCCGGGCGAGACGCTCAGCATCATCGCGCGCGGCCGCGTGCTCATCTACTGCAAGAACTTCTTCGGGCAGAAGGTGTACCTGTCGTCGCTCTCGGACGGCGACTGCTTCGGCGAGTTCTCGTTCTTCACGGGCGAGCCGCGCGCGGCGACGGTCGAAGCGCTCGAGGACGTGCTGCTCTTCGAGATCAAACAACGCGACTTCGACACGATCCTCGATCGCTTCCCGAACCTGACGAACGCGCTGCTCCGCTTCTACAAGTCGCGCGTCGTCACGACGTTGCTCGCGAAGAGCGAGGTGTTCGGCGTGCTCCGCACCAAGGAGCGCAGCCAGTTGCTCGAGCGTCTCGAGCTCGAGCGCCGCTCCGGCGGTGAAGTGATCATCCGCGAGGGCGAAAAGAGCGACGGCTTCTACCTGATCAAGAGCGGCGAGGTGGAGGTGTACTCCGAGCGGAAGGGGTACGTGTTCATCAACAAGCTCCGCAGCGGCGAGTTCTTCGGCGAGATCGCCGCGCTCACCGGCTCCGCGCGCAGCGCGTCGGTGCGGGCGCTCGGGCCCTGCGAGCTGCTCAAGCTCGACGGGAGCGACCTGATGGCCCTCCTCGAAGAGTCCGAGGAGGTCTCGGAGATCCTGCGCGGCCACATCGCCCGGCGCGAAGCCGAGACCGCCCGCCGCCTCACCGCCGGCGGCATGCTGATCTGAGCCGAGCGTAGGAACACGCGCGGGGTGCCGATCGCACGCGTGCGTCGTCTCCCCACATCCGACGCCGGGGTCGCAAAGCGCCGCGAGGGACCGCGACCGCGCAGCCCGGGTGTGACGACGCCCCACCAATGGGGTGAAATTTCCCCGCGTTCGATGCCATGATGCGACGACGTGTCGGAAGGGCTCGAAGCGGGCCAGCTGGTCGGGCGTTACCAGCTGCTCTTCCGCCTGGGAAAGGGCGGCATGGGGGAGGTTTGGGCCGCGGCTCAGACCCAGTCCGAGTTCGGCTTTCAAAAGCTGATCGCGCTCAAGATCCTCGAGAGCAACGACCTCCACAACAACGCCGCGATGATGTTCCGCGACGAGGCCAAGGCCGCGTCGGAGCTGCAGCACCGCGCGATCGTCTCCACCGTCGACCTCGGCCAGGACGACGACATCCTCTTCATCGCGATGGACATGGTGCGCGGCCCGTCGCTGACCGCGCTGCTCCAGCGGCTCGTCATCAACAAGCGCCGGATGTCGCCCGCGATCGTCGCGCACATCGGTAAGCAGATCTCGAGCGCGCTCCACTACGCGCACGACCGCGCGGTCGTGGATGGCCAGAAGCTCCGGCTCGTCCACCGCGACGTGTCGCCGCACAACGTGCTGCTCGATCTCAACGGGT
>JAUHYN010000207.1 GCA_030426505.1 bacterium
CGATCTCGGCTTCGGTGTTGCGGGCGATCTGACCCATCAAGGTCGACTTACCGACACCGGAGCCCGCGAACAGGCCGACGCGCTGCCCCTTGCCGATCGTGAGCAACCCATCGATCGCGCGCACGCCGAACGCGATGTGCTCGAGGACGCGCTCGCGATCGAGGGGGTCCGGCGGAGTGCGCTCGACCGCCCAGTCCTCGAGGCCGCGGATGTCCGAGAGGCTCGCGCCGTCGATCGGTTCGCCGAGGCCGCTCACCACGTGGCCGAGCAAACCTTCGCCGCAGCGGATCTCGAACGGGCGCCCGTACGGGACGACCTCGGAGTCCGGACCGACGCCCTCCGGGAAGCCGAACGGCATCAACATCACTTCCTTGTCGCGGAAGCCGACGACCTCGGCCTTGAGGCTGTGCGTCGGGTTGACGATCTCGACGAGCTCGCCGATGCGTACGCCGGGGACGGCGGCCTTGATGATCAGGCCCGTCATCTCGGTGACGCGGCCGCGCACGCGCGTGAACCGCGTGCGGCGCACACGCTTCGCGTAGCGTTCGAAGTCGATCGGGACCGACACCATCGGGTCAGTACCCGGCTCCCGGATCGTCCTCCGGGTCCAGCTCGCCCTGTTCGAAGCCGATCAACTCGGCCTCGGTGAGCTCCGCCTGGAGCGCGGCCTCCATGGCCTCGATCTGGCGCTCGAGCTGCGCGTCGATCGCGCCCAGCTCGGTCATGATCATGCAGCCGCCCCGCGTGATGGAGGCGTCTTCGCGGATCTCCACCGCGTTCGCGCGGGCGAGGATCTCGAGCAGCTTGTTCTTGTTCTTGTTGAGCGCATCGACGTCCGCCGGGTGGACGCGGACGATGATCTCGCGCTGCTGCCGCGCGTCCAGGAGGGCGCGCCGCACGACGCCGACGATCAACGTCGGGTCGAGCTTCACCGCCTCACCGATGATCTTCTCGACACACTCCGAGACCAGCCCGACGTACGAGGGCTCGAGGGCGTCCTCGATCTTCTTCACCCGCAAGAGGGCTTGCGCGACCTGCTGGGTGTACTGCGCGAGGCCCTCTTGTTTGCCCTCTTCGAATCCGTGTTGGCGCGTCTCGAGCGCCTGCTCCTGCGCCTCTTCGAGGATGCGCTGGGCCTCGTCCTCGGCTTGTCGCCGGATCTGTGCCGCCTCTTTGGTGGCGCCCACGACCTCGCGCTCGATGATCGGGCGCTTCTTCATCATCCGCGGGGCGCGGTTCGGCTCGGGGGCCTGGGACCCCCGTTTGATCACCTTCGGCAATGCGCCGACCATGGTAGTCGACTAGAGTCGACGGCGCCAATGAAGGTTACGGAGCCGAACACGGAACCCGCCCGGATCGCCGTCCTCGGCGCCGGATACGTCGGGGAGGCCCTCGTGGCGCGCCTCGTCGAAGGCGGTCACGAGGTCGTCGCGACCACGACCACGCCGGACAAACTCGCGCGCCTCGAAGCGCTCGGCGCCGAAGCCACCCTGTACTCCACCGGCGCGACCGACGACGGGACGTTCGACGTCGACGCCGTGATCCACCTCGCGCCGCCGCCGCGGGAGGGGTCCGTCGCCGACGAGGCCCGGCGCCTCCGCGCCCACTGTTCGTCGCGCGTGCGAACTTATCTGTATGGGTCGACCACCGGTGCGTTTGGCGAACACGGCGACGCCTGGATCGACGAAGCGACCCCGCCCGGTCCGCTCGGCGCGCGCGGGCAGCGGCGCCTCGACACCGAACGCGCCCTCGCCGACGCCGGTCTGCCGCTGCGCGTCGTACGCATCGCCGGGATCTACGGGCCGGGCCGGACGCTGCTGCGGTCGATGGAGCGGCCGTCGTTCGTGCTGTTCGAGGGCGGGCCGCCGACGAGTCGCATCCACGTCGACGATCTGGTGTCGCTCTTGATCGGGATGCTCGCGCCGAGCGCGCCGCCGCTCGCGATCGCGTGCGACGACGAGCCGGCGACGACGCTGGAGGTCGCGCGGTACACCTGCGCGCTCGTGAACCGCGCGGTGCCCGAGGTGCTCGACCTCGAGGCGGCGACGGCCGTGATGTCCGAGGCGGCGCTCGAGATGCGGATGGGCGGGCGGCGCTGTCGTTCGAACGTGCGCGCCGAGGTGATGGGGGCGCTCGCGCATCCGACCTACCGGGAGGGCGTCCGCGCGAGCCTCGTGGCCGAGGGCGTGATCGACGGACTCACTGCACCTCGAGCATCACCATAGCATTCGCGCGGCGGCCGCGACCGTCGACGGAGCTCGCCTGCACGAAGTACGGGCCGGCGGGGAGGGCGCGGGCGTCGAGCGTCGCGCCGAAGCTCCCGCGGCCGGTGTCCTGGCCGGCGCCGATCGGAGCGAAGGCGGGCGCCCGCCCGAGCTCGATGGCCTCCATGTAGTCGTCGACGGCGATCGTCGCGAACGTCACCTGGGCGCCGGCGCGCGGCTCGAACTGGCGCGCCTCGCGATCGAGGAACGCGACCTCGACGGTGACGCGGCGGCGGTTGCTCGCGAGCGCGACGTACTGCTGATCGCGCTGGCGGTCGCCAGCGTCGCTCGTGAAGACGAAGACGTCGCCCTCTTCGTCGTCGTTGCCGATCGTGGTGTCGAGGACGAGGCAGCCGGCGGCGCACAGATAGCTGAACGGGGCGGACGAGTCCTCGTGGCACTTGCACACGCAGCACGCGAGGACTTCGGTGCAGACGTTGCTGCAGTTACCGCCCGCGTCGATCGTGTTGCGGTTCGCGAGGGTGGCCTCGTCCGAGGTGTTCGCGACCTCGGTGTCGACGGGGCCTCCGCACGCGGCGAGCGCGAAGAGGGCGAGGGCGAAGGGGATCGTGGGTTGGGTTCGGGTGTTCATGTCGGGGGGCTGGAGCAAGGAGCGCTCCAACTCGCGGCGGCCCGTCGCGGGGCGTCGCACGGGTGTCCGCGAGGGGCGCGGACAGTCGGTGTACAGTCCGGACGGACCGCCGTACGCTCGGCCCGCGCATGGCGAGCGGTGACTACGACGGCCTGGGCGAAGAGACGCGCGATCCCCAGGAGCACGAGGTCTCGGTGCGGGTGGAGCGGGTCCTCGTCTCGACCGTGTTGCTGCACCCGGAGGCCGCCCGGATCGGTGAAGTCCACGTCGCGCCCCTCTCGAGCGCGGTACGGCTCGGCCGCGCGGAGCCGGAGTTCGCGCCCGTGCCGGGCGGGGCCGGGGCGCCGCTCGCGGACCCGTTCGTCTCGCGGCGGCCGATCGGTCTGAGTCGCAGCGGCGCGGGCGCGGTGACGCTGTCGCGCGACGGGTCTTCGACGCGCGTCGAGGTGGACGGTGTCGCGCTCGAGGCGTCGATGGAGATCGACGCGGAGCGGATGCGCGACGGCGTGGTCGTCACGCTCGGGTCGAGCACCGTGCTGCTCGTGCGCGAGACCGAGGCGTTCGGTGCGCCGCAGCCTGCGTTGGGTTTGGTCGGAGAGAGCGCGGCGGTGCGGACGCTGCGCCGCGAGATCCTCCGCGTCGCGCCCGCGATGTTACCGGTGCTGCTGCGCGGCGCGACGGGGACCGGCAAGGAGCTCGTCGCCCGGGCGCTGCACGAGCGCGGGCCGAATCCGGATGGCCCGTTCGTCGCGGCGAACATGGCGGCGATCCAACCGTCGCTCGCGGCGTCGGCGCTGTTCGGTCACACGAAGGGCGCGTTCACCGGCGCCGACGCCGACCGCGAGGGCCTCTTCGCGCGCGCCGACGGCGGGACGCTGTTCCTCGACGAGATCGCGGAGGCGCCCGCCGAAGTGCAGGTGATGTTGCTGCGCGTCCTCGAGACGGGGACGCTCGAGCCGGTCGGCGGTGGCGCGTCGAGGCGCGTGGACGTCCGGTTGGTCGCGGCGACCGACGCGGATCTGGCGCGGATGACGAAGGACGGCTCGTTCCGCCCGGCGTTGTTCCATCGGTTGTCGGGCTACGAGATCCACATGCCGACCCTCGCGGAGCGGCGCGAGGACGTCGGGCGCCTGGCGCGGCACTTCATGGGCGCGCGCGACGATGACGAGGCTTTGCTGCCCGCGCCGGTGATGGCGCGCCTCGCGCGCTACGATTGGCCGGGGAACGTGCGGCAGCTCGCGAACGTGGTCGGGACGCTCGCGTTGTTCGAGTCGAACGCAGCGGCCGCGATGCTGGCGAAGCTCGACCGTGTGCTCGACGAACCGGCGCCCGCGCGCGCGTCCGCGCCGGCCGCGGCGAAGCCGTCGCGCGCCCCGCAGGACTTCACCGATGACGAAGTGTTCGCGGCGATGAAGCGCGAGGGCTGGCGAATCGAGCGCGCGGCGGAGCGGCTCGGCATCAGTCGACCCGCGCTCTACCGGCGCATCGAGGAGCACCCCGAGCTACGCATCGCGAAGTCGTTGACACGCGCCGAACTCGAAGCCGCGTCGCGCGAGGCGGACGGCGACCTCGATCGCATGTCGGAGCTGTTGCGGGTCTCCAAGCCGGGCCTTCGGCACCAACTCAAACAGCACGGGCTCTCGTGAACTCTCACCACACCGGGTAGCCGCCGGCGCCGCCGTCACGCGCGGGCCGGGGCGGAGGCGGCGTGCGTACCACGGGACGGAGCGTCACGCGCACGCGATCGGGGCCGGTCTGGGTGAGTTCGATCGCCTCGGAGCGATGCCGTGCGAGTTCGAGGCTGAGCGCGATCGGGAAGGCCTCGGCGGGCCGCTCGAGGACGAGGGGGGTGGTGCCGATCGATTCGCCGCCCTCGATCACTTCGGCGCCCGACGGCGACGACTCGATGTGCACGCGGCGCACGGGCCTCGGCGCGATCTCGACGGCCGGCGCAGCGGTCGCGGCCGGCGCCTCCACCGCGGGCGCGGGGCCGGGGCTCTGGACGCGCGTCGCCGCGAGCGCCGCGACCGCGATCAACGCGGCCGTCGCTGCGAGCGCGAGCGGGAGGCGGCTGGAGTTCGAGTCGCTCGCGCCGGCGAGCGCGACTTCGGGGAGTACGTCGCGGCTCGCGTAGAGGCCGGGCTCGGTGTCGGCGAGTGTGTCGGAGTTCGCGTCCGCACTCCGGGCGACGCCAGGGGTCGTGTCGGGCGGGACGCCGGGAGCGGTATCCGGGAGCGCCTCCGCGTCGCCGTGTTCGTCGGGGCGGACGCCGGGAGCGGTATCCGGGAGCGCCTCCGCGTCGCCGTGTTCGTCGGGCGGGACGCCGGGAGCGGTATCCGGGAGCGCCTCCGCGTGGTCGTCCTCGTGCGCGCGCGCGGTCGCGCGATCGTCGAAGGAAAGCGCGGTGTCCGCGACGCGCGACCGGACGATCGGATCGCGCGTCGTCTGCTGGAGCCGCGCCGCCGCGGGCGCGCCGATGACGGTGGCGCGCGTCGCGACGTCGGTGGGGCCGTCCGGGACCGCGACGCGCACCGCGGCGGTGCGTTGCTCGGCGTCTTCCGCGATCGTCGCGAGGGACTCCGCGACTTCGAGTGCGCTCGCGGGGCGTTCGCTCGGACGCCGCGCCAAGAGGCGTCGGTAGATCGCGTCGAACTCCGCGGAGGGCGCCGCCCCGTCTGCGAGCGTGGCCGGGAGCTCGGGGGTCGCGGCCGATCGCTTCAGGCGCAGCGTCTCGAGCGGATCCGCGGCCGCGTGCGGCGCGCGCCCCGAGACGAGCGCGAACGCGAGGCAGCCGAGCGCGTAGAGATCGCTGCGTTCGTCGACTTCGTCGCCGAGCGCTTGCTCGGGGCTCGCGAAGCTCGGCGTCCCCAGCATCTGCCCGGGCGTGGTGAGGCGCAGCCGCGCCTCGTCGCGTGCGAGGAGCTTGCCGAGGCCGAAGTCCAACACCTTCACCAGCGGCGCGCGCCCGTCCGCGAGATCGGAGAGCATCACGTTCGCGGGTTTGAGATCGCGGTGGACGACCCCGTGGCGGTGGGCGTGCGCGAGGGCGCGCGCGATCTGTTCGCAGATGCGCGCCGCGGAGGCCTCCGTCACCCGACCGCTGCCGCGCAGCAGCTCGAGGAGCGTCGAGCCGGTGACGAGCTCCAACGCGATGAACGGTCGGTGCGTCGCTTCGTCGATCCCGAAGTCGAACACCTGCACGATGTTCGGGTGAGCGAGGCGCCCGAGCAGGCGCGCCTCCTGTTCGAACCGGCTCCGCGCGTGCTCGGACCTCAACGACTCCGCGCGCAGCAGCTTCAGCGCGACGGCGCGGCCCATCGCGAGCTGCGTCGCGCGGTAGACTTCGCCGAGGACGCCCCGACCGAGGAGGGCCTCGATCGAAAAGCGCCCCGCGACCAACGCACCTGGGACCAGCGCATCCAACGGACCGGCGGGATGCTACCATCCGCCGGCCGTGGGACCGCTCGTCGTCGCGCTCGCCCTGTTCGCCGCCGCCGACCCGACCGCGGCGCGCGTCTGGGCCGCTCGCGCGACCGAGGCCTTCAACGCGTCACGCTTCGACGAGGCGCTGGCGGCGGCCGAGAAGGCCTACGCGCTCGACGACCACCCCGAGCTCCTCAACAACCTCGGCGTCGTCCTCCAAGCGCTCGGCCGCTACGCCGACGCCGCCGCCGCGTTCGAGCGCGTCCTCGCGGATCCGCGCAGCTCCGACGCGCTCCGGGCGCGGGATCGTGCGCGACTCGCGGAGCTGTTGCCGAGCGTCGCGGTCGCGTCGGTGGTGTTCGAGGGCACCGAGGTCCCGGCGGTGCTCGGCGAAGCCCACGCCGATCGCGAAGGCGAACAACGGACGCCGCCCGGGTCGACGCTCCTCCTGCTGAGAGACCGCGGCGCGTTGGTGGCCCGCGTCGTCGAGCTCCCCGCCGGGCGCCGCACCACGTTCGTGCTCCCCGAACACCTCACGCACCCCGACGACGCGTTCATCGACGTCGGCGCGGAGAGGCTCCGCGGCCTCGCGCTCGACGGCTTCGAGTTCGACTGGGTGCCGGATCCGGGGAGTCGCGTCCGCCTCGCGCCGGGCCGCCACCGCCTCGCGATGACGACGCGCGAAGGCGCGCAGACGTCGCGCGAGGTGACGCTCGCGCCGGGCGAGGTCTTCGTTCTGAGTGCGGCGCCCGCGATCGTGGAGGCTGCGGTGAGCGCGCCGCCCGAGGCGCCGGTCGCGCCGTGGATCGTGGTCGGGAGTGGGGCCGCGGTCGCGATCGCCGGGGGGGTGTTGCTCGGCGTCGCGCATGCGAATTCGAGCGATCGCCACTTCAGGCTCGTCGGCGAATCGGGTCGATCGCGGATCTTGTACGAGGAGGCTCTCGCGCGAGAGCAACGGGTGGAACGCGAGGCCGCGGCGGGCGTCGGCTTGATGATCGCGGGCGGGGTCGCGGCGATGTCCGGCGTGGTGTGGGCGCTGATCACGGGCCCGTGATCGCGCGGTAGCCGAGGTCCTGTCGTTGCATCTCACCGTTCAGGTCGTAGCTCCGCCCCTCGGTGATCGAGCCGTCTTCGAACAGGACCCAGATCGAGCCCGGCGCGACGGGGCGGGTCTGCCTCAGTTCGCCGCCGATGCCGATGATCTCGTCGATGGTCCGGTCGCCGGGGAGGTCGTACGTGCTGGAGGTCGTGGTCAGCGGCATCGCGCCAGTCCCGAGGTACACGAGCTCAGGCTGGTACGTGTAGAGCTTGTCGCCTTCGACCATCGCGACGTCGATCACCTTCGCGGCCTCCTCCCGGACGATCGTCGGCAGGTACTCCCCCAGGAAGTCGTACGCGCCGTTCGAGAATGTCCGCGTGCCGTCGTCGAACAGCGCGTAGGTCTCGTTCGGTGAGTCCTCACCCATCGCGACGCCGATGATGTCGTCCGGGCGTCGGCCGTCGGGTAGCGCGATCCAGTCGCCTCCGTCGACGTAGCGCTTCGGGTTGGCCCAGTCGCCCGTCCACGGGGTGTCCTGCGGGACGAATCGATCGCCGAGCGACCCGGTCATCATCTTCACCCAGCCGTTCGCGTAGTAGAGGTAGGAGTCCGCGATGGTCCCCGTGCGGGAGATCGCGAGGCCCACGACCGCCCCCGGCGTCGTCGTCGCCCTGAAGTCCGTCGGCGTGCCGCTCGCGACCGAGCCGTCGCGGAACACCACCCACGCGGTACCGTCTTCGTCGAACGCGAACGCGTCGGCGTCCCTCGCGTGCTTCCCGATCGGCCACGTCACTCGCTGCTTCTTCTTGTCGAGCACCTCGCGCGTCCCCGTGAGGACGTCGCCGCCCGCCCGCCACGTCACGACCTCATTGACGGGCGAGATCGCCATGCCCACGACCGTCTCGCCCGGCTCGAGGGCGCCCGTGAACGTCCCGACTTCGGCGCGGTCCGGCGCCGCGACGGGCCCCTCCGCCACGCGCCCGTCCGCGAAGAACACCACGGGGTTGGCGTCGCCGAAGCGCGCGACCGCCACCACGTCTCTACCGAGGGTGTGCGCGAACGCGCCTTCGCCCGGATCGGGATCTTCGATGCGCCCGTCGACTTCGGTGAATGCGCCGCGCGCGTACCACCTCGTGACGCGCCCGCGATTCACCGCGATGCCGAGGAGCTCGCCGTACGCGTCGCTCGGTGGCCGGGGCTCGAGCACGACGCGCGCGCCCGCGGCCGAGACGCAGAGCTCGTCGACCGCGTCACACGCCAGCGCCGGGGGGCAGTCCTCGTCGACGGCACACGGGTAGACGTACGCGTCGAGATCGATCTCGGGGCACCCGACGGGCGCGAGGAGCACGAGCAGGGCCGCGGCGCGACGCACGCCGCAGAAGATACCTCGCCGTCCCCCGCCGTGTCCGCGTCACTGTCCGCGGACCGTCGTGGACTGTACACGGCGCCGTACGGTCGCCTCCGCGCGCGCTTTCGCGGTTGGCACGAGATTCGAAATGGCCGGGCGCATGAAGAACCCAACCCATCCGACTCACCGCTATCTGGGCGCACTCGTGGCGGCCCAGCTCTTCGTCTCCTCGGTCGCGCTCGCCGCGCCTTCGCCTCGCTCCCGCAGCGTGGGGTACAGCTTCGATCTCGCCGGCGTGCAGGACCCGGTCGCGATGAGCGTCCCCGCGGCCGACGAGCAGGCACCGATCGTCGGCATCGCGATCGCCGGCTCCACCGACCACGCCTACGCCTGGTACGCCGACGGCACGGTCTCCAGCGGCACCAGCACCAACCTCGAGTACTACACCAACAAGACCGAGTTCGATCTCCCCGACGGCTACGGCCCGTGGGACATCATCGCGATCGCGATCCGCGGCTCGGACGATCGCGTCTTCACGTTCTTCGCGAACGGTAAGTTCACGCAGGGCTGGTCGCAGGACCTCGCGGCGTTCGCCGGCCCGCAGGACTTCGACCTCCCGCCGGGCTACGCGCCCGAGGACATCGTCGGCGTCGACATGGCCGGCTCGAACGACCGCCTCTACGCCTGGTACTCGGACGGGCAGTTCAGCCAAGGCTCGCCGACCGACTTCGCGGACGTCGCGGGCCCCGCGGCCTACTCCGTCCCGGCCAGCCGCAAGATTGGCCACATCATCGACATCGGCATCGCCGGCTCCACCGACCGCGTCTACACCTGGTACCACGACGTCGAACTCGGCAGCGGCTACTCGTCGATCACCGATCGCATCGACGCCCACGCGATGGACTTGCTCCGTCGCTACCGCGTCCCGGCCTTCGGCGTGTCCGTCTCGAAGAACGGCCGCGTCGTCCTCGAGAAGGGCTACGGCTACGCGAACAACGCGACGCACGAGCGAATGCAGCCCGGCTCGCGCTGCCGCATCGGCAGCGTCAGCAAGGTCGTCACGACGCTCGCCACCATGCACATGGACATGACTCGCGGTGACTTCTCCGTCTCCGACCCGATCTACGGGGCGAGCGGCCCGCTCGGGAACGACTTCGCGATGACGCAGCTCATCGGGCGCCTCCGCTTCACCCCGATCGTCGCCAAGGCGATCGCTCCGAACGACCACGTGTTCACGTGGAACCAGAGCATGACGGTGTCCGAGGGCACGAGCACGAACCCGGCGGACTCGAGCAGCGACGAGTCGACGCGCGGGCGGTACCAGACGTTCGCGTTCGGGTCGAAGAAGCGCCCCGCGCCGACCGTGTAGACCTTGATGCCGAGCTCCTGGCAGTAGGCGATCGCGTCGGACGACGGGATCTCGGCGTGGTTCTC
>JAUHYN010000208.1 GCA_030426505.1 bacterium
TGGCGCGTGACGGCTTCGAGGTGCGTCATCGCTGCGAGGTAGTGCACGGCGGCCGACGCGCCGCGTGCGACGCGCGCGCGTCCGTAGAGCGCGCGCCACGTGAGATCCGAAGGGCGTTGACCGGACTCGTCGAGCGCGCGCTCCAGCGCTGCGCGGTAGTGTGCGTCCGCCTCTTCCTCGCGCGACGCCTTCAACGCGAGGTGTCCGCGCATCAGTCGCGACAGGACCGACACGTCGGCGGGGAGGGCACCCTCGGCGCTCAGCGCGTCGAGGAGCGCGCGCGCTCCGCTGAGGTCTCCGGCCTGATAGCGCGCGTAGACGAGGTTCGTCGCGGCGATCCGCGCGAGGTCGGCCTGGCCGGCTTCGCGGAGGAGGACGCGCGCGCGCTCCAACTCGCGCTGCACGTGCGGCCAGTCGCGCGGGAACGCACCGGCGGCCATCCCCCGCGACAACACCCACGCGCGGTTCCCGGCGTACGACGCGCGCTCGGTCGGCGGCGCCGTCTCGAGCGAGGGCGCGACGCGTTCGAGCAGCGCCCACGCCTCTTCGTAGCGGCCGACTTCCACGAGCGACGCCGTGCGCGCCGTGGCCACGAAGCGCATCGCGTGCTCCAAACCGAACGCCTCGGCGAGCTCGAACGGGCGCTCGGTCACGGCGAGCGCGCGCCGGTACTCGCCGAGCTCGGCCAGCGCCAGCCCGCGGTAGAACGCGGCGTGCGCGATGCCTTCGGGGTCGTCGATCGACTCGGAGCGCGCGGTCGCGCGATCCAACAGGGCGAGGGCTTCGGGGAAGCGGCGCGCCCGGAACTCGAAGTAGGCGAGCGAACGCTGCGCGCGCGCGTGTTCGCTCACCGCGCCGATCGCTGCGGCGTGCGCCGCCCAGGCGGCGAGGGCGGCCGGCGTCTCGGAGGAGTCCATTCGACGGTGGAGCGAGGCGCGCAGGCCGAGGGCTTCGAGGCGGATGAGGTCGCCGTCGAGCTCGGGGAGGCGCGCGTCGAGCTTCGCGAGGGCGGCGGCGGCGTCCTTCGCGCCGAGGGCGCTCAGGTCGGCGAGCTCGGGGCGCTGGTCGACGCGCGGGACGCGGCGCACGCGCCAGCTCTTGTCCGCGATGGCGAGCGCGCCGTCCAAGCGGAGGGCTTCGAGGCGCACCAAGACGTGGCCAGGGCGCGCCGCGGTGGAAGTGATCGCGACGGTCGCGGTGCCCACGGTCGGTTCGACCGGGACGTACGGGGCCTCCATCGCGAGGACCGGGGCGTGGTCGTCGTCGAAGAGGTAGGTCGGGCCGCCCTCGTCGACCACCACCATCCGGGCGTTCAGCAGGCGGAGACCGGCCGGGGCCGCCGGGGCGACTTCGGGCGAGCGACGACACGCGAGGGTGAGCATCAACACGACGGCCAGGACTCCTAGGCGGGCGAACACCTCCGCGGACGGAGGTTGCAGGTCGCCTGCCAACCGGTCCTTAGCCGAATCGGGGCGCGTTCCTTTTTTTCCCGCGTCGATTTTCTCGAACACGGGCCGAGTCCCACCCGGTTTTGCAGAAACTGCAACTACGACCGGAGGCGCGCGAGGGCCTCTCGGAGCTCGGCGTCGAGGCGCTCCTTCGAGAACGGCTTCTCGACGATCCGTAGGGTCGGATCGAGGGCCTGGGCGTCCGTCAGGGCGTCCGTCGCGTACCCGGAGACCACGACGACCTCGATCCCGGGCCAGCGCTCGAAGATCGTCGACCGCAGCTTCAGTCCGTCCATCCCGCGGGGGAGGACGACGTCGGTGACGACGACGGCGAACGGAGTCGCCTCGCGCTCGCTCTCCTCGATGATCTCGATCGCCTCGATCGCGTCCTTGGCGGTCCGGGTCTTGTACCCGAGCCGCTCGATCAGCCGCTTCGTCATGCGGCGGACGGACGGGTCGTCCTCCACGAGGAGGATGCGCTCGCCGGTCGGGGCGCTCGGGACCCCGCGGGGAGGCGTCGTCGTCGGGAGGTCCTCGCGGGCGCGCGGGAAGTACATGCGCACCGACGTGCCCACGCCCTCGGTGCTCTCGAGGCGGAGGTGTCCGCCCGACTGGAGCACGAAGCCGTAGACGGTGCTGAGACCGAGGCCGGTCCCGCGCTCGCCCTTGGTCGTGAAGAACGGATCGAGCGCTTGCTTCTCGACCTCGGGGCTCATGCCCACTCCGTTGTCGCGCACGTCGAGCACGACCCACTGCCCGGCCGGCACGCAGCCCTCGTCGCCTTCCTCGATCCGCACGTTGCGCGAAGTGATTTGCACCGTCCCCGACGCGTTCGGGAGCGCGTCGCGGGCGTTGATCGCTACGTTGAGGAGCGCGCTCTGGAGCTGCCCGGGATCGATGCGGCACTTCCAAAGCGCTTCACCGAGGTCGGTCTCCACGCGGACCTGTTCGCCGAGCGCGCGCGCGAGCATCGGTGTCTCTTCGGCGATGAGCTCGTTGAGATCGCAGACGCGGGGCGCGAGCGCTTGTCGACGCGCGAACGCCAGGAGGCGACGCGTGAGATCCGCCGCGCGGAGCGTCGCGCCGCGTATCTGTTCGATGCCCTCGGTCGTCAACTCGACGTCAGTGGGCTCGCTGCCGATCAGCTCGACGCACGAGAGAATGACGGTGAGGAGGTTGTTGAAGTCGTGCGCGATGCCGCCCGTGAGCTTCCCGAGCGACTCCATCTTCTGTGCTTGGAAGAGCTGCGCCGTGAGCGCGGCGCGGTCTTCGTCGGCTCTTCGCTCCGCGGTGACGTCGGTCGAGATCAGCGTGACTCGTTCGACGCGGCCCTTGCGCATGACCGGGCCGAGGCGCGTGTGGAAGATCGCGTCGTCGTCGGAGTCCGGGTAGTCGAGATCGTACGCGGAGTGTTGTTCGGTTTCGAGCACGTGGTCGACGGCCGCGCGCACCCTCTCGACGTGTTGTGCCGGGATGAAGTCGAAGAGTGACCTGCCAACGTAGCTCGCCGGCGTGAACCCGCGGCGCGATCGATTCACGAACTGGATGAGGTACTCGCGATCGACCACGGTGATGAGGTCGGGTACGTTCTCGAGGACGGAGCGGAGGAGCGTCTCGCTCTCCGCGAGCGCTTCCTCGACCCGGCGGGTGTGCGAGATGTCGATGCCGACGAACGCGAACAGGTCATGCGCGCCCGGGGCCCCCAGCGGGAACACCCAGTTGCTGTAGTACGAGTTCCGGCCGGCCGAGTTGCCGGCCTCCGATTCGAAGTACTGCGGCGCGCGTTCGGTTCGCGCGTCACGGACGGCCGCGCGGACCGCGTCGTGGTAGCGGGGCGCGATGAAGTCGAAGACCGAGCGCCCGATCGCGTCGCCCGGATCGCGGTTCACGTAGACGAGTCGAAACGACGCGTCGATGATCGACAGGTACTCCGGCGCGCGTGAGGCGCGGCTCCGCCACTTCGCGTCTTCGAATTGTGGTCGCCCCCCCAAATGTCTCCCCCGTACCCAGGGTAACGAGCGACGGGGAGATTACAAACGCCGGGGCCGGATCGGGCGCCGCGATTCGTGTTCCCGCGGAGGTGTGTTCAGTGAACGGAGTCCGCGACCGCGCGAAAGAACGCGGCGCGGTGCGCCGAAAAGGATGGCCCGACGGCCTGAGGCCACATCCCGTGGGTGGCGATGACCAGGCCCTCTTCGGGGCTCACCCAAATCGCCTGCCCGAAGATCCCGATCGCCGCGTAGCGCCCCTCGCCGCGGAGCCACCACAGGTAGCCGTAGCCGGGGTACCCGACCGACGGAGCCATCGACTGCGCGAGCCACTGCTCGGGCAAGACGCGAGTCCCGTCCGACACCGCACCATTTGCGAGCGTGAAGAGGCCGAGGCGCCCGAAGTCGCGCAGCGTCGCGCTGAGACAACAGCCTCCGTGTTCGGCGCCGTCGGGCTCCAGGAGAAGCCACGTCGCTTCCGTCTCCATTCCGTACGGCTTCCAGATCTTCGCTTCGAGGTAGGGCGCGAGGTCGCCACCGATCGCGGCGCGGAGCAGGGCGCCGACGAGGTGCGTCTCGCCCGTGTTGTAGTTGAACTTCGTGCCCGGCTCGGCGGCGCGCGGTTGTTTGGCGAGGTACTCGAGGTGCTGCGGCGCCGTGAAGCGCGCGGTCTTGCCGACGTCGGAGTTCGGGTCGGCGTAGTCCTCGTTCCAGGCCACGCCCGACGCCATCTGCAGCACGTTTTCGATCGTGACGCCGTCGTAGGCGGTGCCCTCGAACTGCGGCAGGTACTTCGTGACGGGATCCTTCACCGAAGCGATCTTCTTGTCCGCGATCGCGGCGCCGACCAGGAGCGACACGATCGACTTCGTGACGGAGAACGAGATCCAGCGCGTGTCCGGGGCGTTGCCGCGCTCGTAGCGCTCGAGGAGGACCTCACCGTCCTTCAGCACGAGTAGCCCGACGACGTGGTTGTGTTCGACGAACCCGTCCACGCCGAACTTCTCCCCGTCCACTTCGTACTCGAGGCCGTCGAGCTTCGAGGCGTCGCCCTTCGGGAGCGCCTTCGGCGTTGCGCTGGGCGCGACCGGGCGCGTGGGCGCGATGCGGTGGACGTTCTTGTAGCCGGCGAGCTGCTCCTCGGGCGTCCAGAAGAGGATGCGCTCCGGCTTGCCGAACTTCGGCGCATCGGCTGCGGCGGCGGCCGCCGCGGGCGCGCTCGTCGCGGACTCGGGCGGCGGCGCCTGCTTGGCGCAGGCGAACAGGAACAGCGGGGCGAAGAGGAGGCGACGCATGATCGTCGCCGTGCGTATCAGATGCAGCGTCCGCTGGCGAAGTCGCAGAACGTCCCGTTCGGGCACGGGATGCCTTGGAGCTCGTTGAACAGGCAGCCGTACTGGCACATGTTCTGGACGCAGATCAGCAGCGGCAGCGGGAAGCCGATGTTGCAGTCCGTGTCGGTGACGCACGGGTCGCCCACGTTGTCGGCGCCGCCGTCGATCGGGTTGGGGACGCCACCGTCGCGCGGGGGCGGGAAGCCGGCGTCGCGCGGAGGCGGGAATCCGGCGTCGCGCGGGGGCGGAGTGACGCCGCCGTCGCGGAACCCGGCGTCGCGCGGGGGCGTGAAGCCCGCGTCGCGGAAGCCGGCGTCGCGGCCAGGCGTGAAGCCGGCGTCGCGCGGCGGCACGCCGGAGTCGACGAACCCGGCGTCCTCGGTGGTCGTCCCGGCGTCCGTGACGTCGTTGCCGGTGCAGACGCACCCGCCGAAGGCGCCGCCGGAGCATTGCTGGGAGCCGGCCCTTCCATCGCTGCAGGTGCAGGCCGCGGACTGGCCATCGATGCAGCCGGTCACGATGATGCCGCCGTCACGGCGCGGGCCGCCGCACGCCACCAGCAGGGCGGCGAACAGCAGGCAGAGGGCGAGGCGGCGCATCTGACTCGTTCTTACGCTGTCGGGCGCCGGGCCTTCCTCCGTCGATCGTCGGAGGCGCCTGGGTTGACGCTGAGACCTCCGCGCTGGTTCGAAGGGACCGCGATGAAGGGAAAGGTCTGCCTCGTCACGGGGGCGAACACGGGGATCGGGCGCGTCACCGCGCTGGAGCTGGCGAGGATGGGCGCTCGGGTCGTGTTGATGTGCCGCTCCGAAGAGAAGGCCGCGCCGGTCGTCGAGGCGATCCGCCGCGAGACGAACAACGACGCGGTCTCGTTCCACGCGCTCGACCTGTCGTCGCTCGCGAAGGTGAAGGCGTCGGCGGAGGCGTACCTCGCGACGGGCGATCCGATCGACGTCTTGATCAACAACGCGGGCGTCGCCGGGTACCAGGGCACGACCGACGACGGCTTCGAGGTCCACTTCGGCGTGAACCACCTCGGGCCGTTCCTCCTCACCAACCTGCTGCTCGATCGCGTGAAGTCCTCGGCGCCCGCGCGCATCGTCAACGTGGCGAGCCAGGCGCACCAACGCGCGACGCCGATCGACTACGACGCCATTCAGAAGAAGACGAAGACGGTCACCGGCTTCCCGGAGTACCAGGTGTCGAAGTTGGCGAACGTCCTGTTCTCGATGGAGCTCGCGAAGCGGCTCGAGGGTACGGGCGTCAACACCTACGCCCTGCACCCGGGCGTCGTCGCGTCCGACGTCTGGCGCAAGGTCCCGGGCCCGTTCCGGTGGGTCATGAAGAAGTTCATGATCACCAACGAAGAGGGCGCGAAGACGTCGCTGTACTGCGCGACCTCCGACGCCGTCGCCGGCGAGTCCGGCCTCTACTACGACGAGTGCAAGACCAAGCGCGTGAATGCGATCGCGACGGACGCCGCGGCGAAGGAGCTGTGGGCGAAGAGCGAGGCGTTCGTCGGCGAGTACCTCGGCGCAAAGGCGGCGTGAGCTAAATCGAGATCGAGCCCTTCCGGAAGTCCGACTTCCCGATGATCGCGTTCACCAGCACCGGGTGCCCGGCGCGCGACAGCTCGAGCGCCTTGTCCAACGCGGCGTCGACCTCCGACGGGGACTCCACGCGGATGCCCTTCGCGCCGCAGCCCTCCGCGACGGTCTGGTAGTCCATGTGCGTGAGCATGCACGCGACGTCGTCGCCGAGGGTCGGGGTCTGGTCGCGTTCGATCTGCGCCCAGCATGCGTCGTTGCCGACCACCGCGATGACCGGGATTCCGTGTCGCGCGAACGTGTCGAACTCCATGATCGAGAAGCCCGCGGCGCCGTCGCCGTAGAGGAGCCACACGTCGGAGTTCGGGCGGTGGGCCTTCGCGGCGAGCGCGAACCCGGCGCCGACGCCCAGCGTCCCGAACACGCCGGGGTCCAACCAACACAGGGGCTTGCGCGGGCTCAGCGTGTACGAGGCCGTCGCGACGAAGTCGCCGCCGTCGCCGATCAGGACGGCGTCGTCCGAGAGGTGCCGATCGATCGAGCGGCACAACGCGATCGGGTTGATGTTGCCGGTGTCGACCTTCTCGAACTCGTCGATCTGCGCCTCGCGCTCGGCCTCGCGCTGGCGAAGCGTCTCGAACCACGCCGTGCGCGACGGCGGCTCCTTGATCAGGCGCGCGACCGAGGTGAGCACGGTGACCGGCTCCGCGAGGATGCCGAGGTCCGGCTTGCGGTTCTTCTTGAGGTCCTCTTCGCTGAGGTTGATCGAGACGACCTTCGCGCGTGAGACGTGGCTGCCGTAGTCGAGGCGGAAGTCGCACGGCACGCCGCACAGCACCACGACGTCCGCTTCCTTGAGCGCGTTGCGGCGCTTGTGTCGCATGAGCAGTGAGTGCTTCGCGCCGAGGAGCCCGCGCGCCATACCGGAGAGGTAGACGGGCGCGCCGATGCGCTCCACCGCCTTGATGAGCTCGTCCACGCGGTTCGGGTCGAGCATCGACTGGCTGCCGAGCACCATCAGCGGCTTCTTCGCGCCCTCGAGGAGCTTCACGGCGCTGCGGACGTCGGTGTTGGTCGGCGTGGCCGGCGCGTTCGGCGCGGGCGAGTGGATCACGGGGCCGTTGATCTCCGTGAAGAGGTTCGCGAGGTGGCCCTTGATGTAGAGGCTGGTCGCGTGGTCGACGATGTTCTTGTTCGACTTGTCGGTCTTCGCCTTGTACCAGCCGCGCACGACGTCTTCGGCGTAGAGGAGGTCGACCGCGAGCTCGACGAACACCGGCCCGGGCACGCCGCTCACCGCTTCTTCGAACGCCTTCTCGAGCGCGGGGACGACCTCGCGCAGCGTGTTCGGCCGCCCGGCGTACTTCACGTGCGGGCCGATGAGCGCCATCTGATCGATGTCCTGCAGCGAGCCGCGCCCGCGGAGCATCGTCGCGGTCGCGCCGCCGATCAGGACGAGCGGCACCTGCGCGAGCTGCGCGTTCTTGATCGCGGTGATCGCGTTCGTGACACCGGGGCCCGCGGTCACCGCCGCGACGCCGGGGACACCCGTGAGCCGCGACCACGCGTCCGCCGCGAACACCGCGTTCACCTCGTGGCGCGTGTCGATGACGCGGATTCCGCGCCGCTTGCTCTCGACGAGGATGGGGGAGATATGCCCCCCGACCAGGGTGAAGATCGCCTCCACCCCGTGCGACTTGAGGACCTCTGCGACGCGCTGACCACCGTCCATGGCTGCTCTCGGTAGCATACCCAATCTTCGAAGTCGCTCCGCGCCTGCGAGGGCATCAGGCCCACGCCGACGGCCAGGGGGCCCGTCGGGGCCTCGAGAGCTCCGGCCTCGAATGGGGTCGTCTTGACGGTCCCGAGAAGGCGCGTTACCCCCGACCTCTATGCTGGAGCTCGAAGAGCATCTGTCGATCCGTGCGTTCCGTCTCGAGGCCAACTACACCTGCGCCCGACTGAAGGCGTTGGAGGAGACGCGGTCGCTGGCTCGCGACTTCGAGGAGGCCGCCGACAAGTTCGCGCTCCTCGAGGAGGAGCAGGCCCGGCTGGACATCCGCCGGATGGAGACCCAGGCGAGCGTCGAGACCGCGGACGACGCGTGGGACGACACCATGCTCGCCTTCCAGGCCCGCCTCCTCGAGAAGTCCGGCAACAGCGTCGACGCCGCGCTCTACCGCCGCTACTTCGCGGAGATCCCATCGCAGGTCACGCGCATGTCGTACGCGGCGGAGATCATGATCTCGGAGGACCTCGAAGCCGTCCTCCAGCACGAAGAGATCGAGGAGCTCTCCGCGTTCGCGGGGCGCCTCGGCGAGAAGCGCAAGGCCCTCGAAGCGATCCTCCGCGAGCGCACCCGCCTCGAAGTCGACGAGGCGCGCTTCGCCAACCGCGTGTCCCTCGCCAAGGCCATCCTCAACAAGCTGCGCCGCATCCTCTTCGCGAGCCTCGAAGAGGTCGCGATCGCCAACGGCCGCGGCCGCGAGTGGTGCCTCCGCTTCTACCACCGCGAGAACGTCGTGCTCGACGCCATCGACGCGGACGGCGTCGAGAACATGCCCGCGTCGTTGCCGGCGGGTGAGGACTACGAGCTGAACGCCGGCGCCAACGGCGCGAACTGATCGGCGCGCCTACTTCGCCTGACGCTCGAAGCCCTTCGCGATCCAGTACGCGCGCTTGGGCTTCGGCTCGAGCTTCAACGTGACGTGATCGCCTTCCTGCGCGTACCACGCTCCGATGTTGAGCTGCGACGCGCGGTCTTTCGGATCGACCACGCCGTTCTTCGACTTCACGCGCGGGATGACGGTGATGCGGTCGCCCTTCTTGATGCCCTTCACGCCGTCCGGGACCTTCGACACCACGACGCTCACCATCACGAGCGGGAAGCGCGAGCGGGTGACACCGGTGACTTCGCCTTCGAGGCGGCCGCTCGGCTTGCCGAGGACGTCCGTGAAGTCGGCGAGCTTCGTCGCGCGGATGGAGGAGCCGGAGCCCTCCTCGTCGTCGCCGCCCTTGAGGTTCGACAACAGCTGATCGACGTCGTCGAGCGGCGGGTCGACCTCGACCACCGAGAGCTTCGCGACGAGCGTGTCCTCGGTGAGGCCGGAGACGATCACCTTGCCGCCCGCCGCCTTCGCCTTCGCGCCCTTCACGTTCGTGTTGATCGCCTTGGCGACCTGGGCGGCGTCGTAGCCGTCGGCGACGACGAGGACGATCTTGCCGCCCGACGTCGACCAGGAGGCCGCCGCCCCGGGCTTGCCGTCGGCGGTGACCAAGGGCTCGGCCCAGGCCGCGGAGGAGAGGAGCGTCAGGGAGACGGAGAAGAGGAGGGCGCGCATCGAACTACGTCCACACTACCACCCGCGGACGAAAGCCGCAGGGACGTGACCGCGATCAGCGGCTGATCAGGACGGCCTCGTAGGCCTTGCCCATCGCCTTGCCGATCTTGACCTGAACCCGGTCCCCCTTCTCGAGGTACCAGGCGCCGAGGTTCGTCAGCGTGTCCTCGTCGCTCAGGTCCGGCTGGCCGGCCTTCATCTTCAGGGCGGGCGTGAAGTCGACGGTCTTGCCCTTGCGGACGTCCTTGCCGAGCGCCCCGGTCGGGCCGCGGAGCACGCGGATCGTCACGGTCACGTTCGGGAACTTGCCGTTCTTCACGGCCTCCACCTTGCCCATCGCGACGGTCGCGCGGTCGCGGAACATCTTGTCCTGCTTCGCGGTCTTCTTCGCGCGGAGGGAGGAGCCGGAGTCGGAGTCGTCGTCGCTCATCGCGGCC